>JABIEF010000072.1 GCA_018651345.1 Rhodobiaceae bacterium | reverse complement strand
CCTATAATGAAGCAGTGCGTTGGAGTAAAGATAAAAGTCAATACGGAAAAGGCGATATTCGCGGTGTGACAGCATCAGAAATAGCAAATAATGCAGCAGCTCCAGCTGCAATGATACCACTAGTTACCCTTGGCGTTCCAGGTTCGGCACCTGCAGCAGTTATAGCGGGCGCCCTTATGTTAAGAGGCTTAAATCCGGGTCCGGAGCTATTTGCAAGCAATTCAGCTCTAGTATATTCGTTTGGTTGGTCATTACTTATAGCCGGTATAGTAGTATTTTTTGTAGGTATGCTAGCAACACCACTTTTAGTTAGAGTTATTAAAATTCCACTTCGACTTCTTGCTCCTATGATTATGTTTTTAGCAATTATTGGTGCTTATGCTATTCGGAATAATGTATTTGATGTGTATTTAATGTTGATAATAGGAGTTTTTGTATTTCTTATACGCAAACTTGGTTTTCATCCTGGACCTATAGGTCTTGGGTTTATACTTGGTCCAATTATTGAACCTTCGTTAGTGCAAGCATTATATATTTCCCATGCTGTAGGAGTCCAAAAAGTTTTCTTTACAGGATCTGTTAATATAATACTAATTACTATATCAATTGTGTCTGTTAGTGCAGTGGCAATATCACGTTTTAGGGCAAGAAGAAAATCTGTTTTAACATAATAAAAAGTAGTTTTTAAATATAATCTTTAAAAGAGCAAGTTATGATACGATTTATAAAATTAATTCAAGATAGTGATTTGGCAACAGGCCTTTTGCTATTATTTGTTGCGTCTTTTTCTTATGCTGGTGTCGCGGATAATATATGGGAAGATTATGCTTATATAGATTGGGTGTTTCCATTAATGTCGTGCTTTCTATTGTTTAGTATATCTGCTGTGTATTTAGTAAAATCTTTAATCAAGATAGTAAAGGGTACAACAATTTCAGATTTGAAAATTGATAAATCTGAAATTCCATCTATCATTAATGTTGCAGTCTATACATTATTATTATTTTGTTATCTTGTGTTACTTTTTGTCTTCGGGTTTTGGGCAGCTAGTATTCTTCTTCTATGGTCTGGTATTACTTATTTTAGACCTGAAATAAATCGTTCCTCTATTATTAAATCTTTAATTATATCGATAATTACATGTGTTGTTGCTTATATCGTTTTTACACATATTTTTTATGTTCCATTTCCACAATCTCGTATTTTCTGATAAAAAATTTAAATAGCTCTATATACTTCGAACCCATACAAGCCATCAAGCTCATAGCGCCCAAGTAGTGCTTGCATCGGAAAAAACGATGTAAGAGTGTGGTGCAGTGGTGGCGTAGAGCACGTGTGTGCTTGCTGTGTGGGTTGAGTTTGAGTGTAGGCTGACCATTGGGTTATACACAACGACAGGGGCTGTGTGTGCGTTTTTTGCTGGAAAACTGCAGATTTAACGTGTTTAAATAGGTTAAACGTTGCTATGGATGAGTGGTATAGTGATACTTGAATTAGATAAGTTAAGAACAATGAAAATAATTAGAAATTTTTTGGTTCTTACCATGTGCGGATTTGTATCCTCCTGTTAAAATACAAGCGCTCAGATACAGAATGAATACTCTGTAGACGATAACAGTATGGCGACAAATATTTCTTATCGTATGGTTTGTGCTGCACCGAATAGTGATTCTTTTGTAAGTAAAGAAAACTTGTATCGCTTCAAATTAACAGACGGAGATATTGGTAGATGTCCAACTGATACCAAACCATATGTTGGTGACTCTGGTTATTATAAGGCTTATTCAGAGCGTTCAGAAATAGCGATAACGCAACCAAACCTCCGTAAAAGTAGAAATTATGTTATCTCATTCAAACACCGTATATTGAGTGGCTATGATAATGGAGATAGAAACGAAACATTTTTACAAATAAAGAACTGCTTGGACTCTCGCGTTCCAGTTATGGCTTTTTTGCGACGGGACGCTTTGAAAAGTAAAAGGTTTGCATTTAGTTTAGCACCTGGTGGTGATGACACTCACGTCCGACGCTATGGAGCCGACAAAGTTGGTTTGGTTGGAAATGATTGGCATTCTTATGAATTTATTTATTCAAACAAACAACCCAGCACGCTTCAAGTAATAGTAGATGGTGTTGAGATTTTACCAAAAACTGAATTTGCCAATATTGGTTTTTGTGAGAGTTACGATACTATTCGAATAGGGAATTATCGTTCTGGTGCAGATAAAAAACTGGGTAGAGTAAACTCCACCTCCATTAGTGAGTATAAAGATATTGAGGTGAAGGAACTTAATACTAGCATTTTGCCATAAGTCAAAATCAAAATGTTGCTATTATATTTTTTTGATGATATTTTTTATAAGAGTTAATATAAATTTATTGATTTAAAATTATGATCTAAAGATCGTTAAATAGATAATTAAATATGCCGACATTTTTTAAAGGAGACCTTTATGTCAAGACCTTATTATAAACCAGATCCTATAACAGGTGGCGGAGGAGCCCAATATATTGGAGCAGAATTCAAACTAAATGAACCTTGGGAAGAACAAGCTCATAATGTTAAATTGGTAGGGCATTCTGAACTTAACGGTTGGGGTGATGCATTCCAAATACAAGTTTCTAAAGGAATTGCTTATGTTGCTGCTTCGGGAATTAATGGTCATGATGGACTAACTATATTGGATGTCAGTGATCCCTCAAAACCAAAAATTTTAAACCAAATATCTGACTCACCTGGTGCAAGAACACATAAAGTTTTGAGGATCAGCGATGATATAATGATAACTAATTCAGAATTGAGGCCAAATCTTATTGGCAAATATCCTGACTTAAAGGGCGGTTTAAAGGTTTTTGATATCTCAGACCCAATAAACCCAAAATTTTTGAAATATGTACAAACAGATGGTGTTGGTGTCCATCGTCCTATTTATGATAGAGATCGTAAATTACTATATAGTTCAGGTTACAGAGATGGCTTTGATAAAAAAATCCTTCTTATTCATGACATGAAAGATCCTGCTAACCCAGAGTTCATAGGACAAGGTTGGGTTGAAGGCCAAAAAGATGGTGAAAAGCATTCTTGGGATAATTCAATAGTTCAGAATGAAGCCTGGTGCCACGAAGGAAACCCATGGGGTAATTACGTAACAGCAGGTTGGTGGGATGGAGGCATCGTTCTATTTGATTGCACTGACCCAACGAACCCAAAGTTCAAATGGAGGCATAATCCACACGAAACGCATGGCTGGCCTGGATGCTTTCATAGTTTTCTTGTTCCAAAAGGATCTGAATTCGGTATTGTTACGCAAGAAACAGTGACTATTAACTGTGAACATCCTCCGGCACATGTAACATTTTATGATCTAAGAAATAAAGATATACCACTACCTATTAGCACCTACATGCCTTTTGACATAGATCCTATTCAGATGAGACCTATCGATCAAAAGTGGGGTCAAACAGGCTCTAGACATGGAGCGCATAATATTTGGTTAGATATGGAAAAGAATGATTTGATCTATATCGCTTGGTTTAACGCTGGATTAAGAATAATTGATTGGAGTAATCCATTTAATCCAAAAGAAGTTGGCTCATATATACCGGCTGGTAATAAAGAAAGATGTTGTCCGCAAAGTAATGATGTGTATGTCGATAAGGAAACTGGTTTGATTTATATGTCTGATAGATGGGGTCTTGGTTTACATATTCTTGAATATACAGGTTAGTATTTATTTTAGGTGCAAAAAATGGAAAAGTATAATTTTAGCGAAGAGCAAAGATTTGATCCAATAAAACATGTTGAAAAGAAGCTAGGTTTTTTTGGAGATGGTGATGTATCAATTGCTTGCTGGGAACCTGGTCAAGTAAGCCCAAACCATTGTCACCCTGACGCAACAGAAATTTATTTTTGTTTCGAAGGAGGGGGTGTTATGAAAACTATAACTGAAGAAGTTGAAGTTAAAAAAGGTGGTTTAGTTGTTCATCCCAAGGGAGAGCTGCACGAATATATCAATGGATCAGAAAGAACAATCTTATTTAGAGTGAGATATGGAGAATCAATGATATCACGTACTAAGAATTGGCCTACGAATTTATCTTGGAGTCCAAGTCAGGAAGATATTGATTACTTTGTTGAATAATTGCTTCTATGTATACGTTTATTTATTTAACTTTAGATACAATAATCACAGTTTTATATTAAATTTCTAGAATTAAATAGACAAAATACCAAGAGGAGAAGAAATGGCCGATAATTTGATACCATTGTTAACAAATAATGGCGCATCTATTCCATCATTGGGTTATGGAACCATGGAATACCCAGAGCCTGATAGGGCATCTGACCTAATTGCTCATTCATTGAAATCAGGCTATAGACATATAGACACTGCTCGTAAATATGGATCAGAAGAATGGGTTGGACAAGGTATTCGTTCAAGTGGTGTTTTACGTGATGACATTTGGGTAACGACAAAAGTTACCGAAGATAATGCAAGCGCAGATGATTTTGCGCGTTCTGTTGAATTGAGTTTAAATACGATGAAACTCGATTACGTAAACTTACTTTTAATTCATTGGCCCTCTAGGACTGTTCCATTAGAGGAAACTCTTGGTGCACTTGTAAAAGCAAAACGCGATGGTTATGCAAAAAATATCGGCGTTTCAAATTTCACTGTAGACCTAATAGAGAAGGCGGTTAACATCTGTTCGGAACCACTGTTTACCAATCAAATAGAGTACCATGCTTATATAAACCAAGATAAAGTTATAAATGCATGCCATAAACATAATATTATAATATCTTGCCATGTGCCTCTTTGTAGGGGGAAGGTATTAGATGACCCTATGTTAAATAAAATTGGTCAATTGTATGAAAAATCAGCTGCACAGGTTGCTCTACGTTGGTTAGTGCAACAAAAGAATGTAGCTATAGTGCCGCGCGCTCTTGAATATTCTGAAATTGAAGAAAACATGAATATATTCGATTTTCATTTAACAAATTCAGAGATGGATAATATCTCAAAACTAAGAGAAAAAAACTATCGTGTTGTTAACCCAGAAGTGCGTCGACCAGTTTGGGATTAATAATTTACATTAATTTTTTTTAATATAAATTACTATATTTGTTTTCAATCTCAATAGTAATGGACAGTTAAAAAAGTTATGATACTATCATTGCTATAATGGCTAATATAACAACAATGATGATAGTAATGGTTTTATTTGCCCAGAGTGCGATCATACGGTTAGTTGCAAAGATGTTTCTCGCTCAATGGCTCCACCAACAGGTAAAATATCAGACCCTTGACAGAGTATTCTTCAAACAAGCAAATGCGATAAGTGCGAATATACTATGCCACGGCATCTCGCTTATGGATGGGGTGAAAAAAACATTAAAGACACCAGAATTGAATGGATTAAACTTTACAAGAATAGGTCATTACAAAACCATAAAATCTATGTATTGAGATAATTTGAACAAATAAATGGGTATTTAAATGATTACTAAAAATAAAAATAAAATAATATCTAACAAAGAGAAATTAAGAGAGAACTACGCGACTCCTAAACCCGCTTCTATAGCAAAAGTATTGAAGTCATTAGATCATCATTGTAGGGATTTTATTGCAAGATCACCTTTTTTAATCCTCGGTACTGACGGAGATGTATCTCCAAGGGGAGATTATCCAGGCTTTGTTGGTGTGTTGGATAATAAAACTATTCTTATACCTGACCGATCAGGAAACAATCGATTAGATTCGTTCACAAATATTATTTCAAACCCTACTGTAGCAATTATTTTTCTTATTCCAGGTATTAACGAGACATTGCGTATTCGTGGCAAGGGTGAAATAACAGTTGATCAAGTCCTTTTAGAGCCATATTCATTAAACGGCAAAATACCAAGCGCTGGATTAATTATTCATATTAACGAAACTTACCTTCACTGCGGAAAAGCTATTATTCGTTCAAAATTATGGGATACACCAGTGACCGACGATAATTTTTCGACAAGAGATATGTTTGCCGATCATACAGGTAGGGATAGAAAAAAATTTAAAGACTACTATGAAGATTCTATGAGAAAGACTGTTATAGAAGAAGGTAGAGATAAGTAGATGCTTGAAGTAAACCATATCCCTGATAATGGTAGTTCAATGCTTGCTGTCTTTTGTGATTTAACTATTGAAGATCAAAAGGATTTCTTGCCATGGCTAGAAGAAGATATGTTTCCCGCAAGACTTAATATTGGATTTAAAAGTTGTGCGAGTTATAATTTGATAGAAGGAAATGGCTCTGATTTTGTTACATTATACGAAGTTCAAAGTCTTGGTGATTTATATGATTCCCCATACCAAAATCTTCGCAATAACAGAACAAAAAGAGATGCAGATTATCATAAAAAATTTCAAAATCCAATGAGATATTCTCTGGCGTGGGTAGGTCCAGAAGTTTCAAAAAAAAGATTGGGTTTGGGCCGTTTATTCATATAGAAAGATTTGATGTAACAGATAATTTGGTTGAAGAATATAATTCTTGGTTTGTTACCACATATCTACCTAGCTTACTTAAATCTTCTAATACAATTTCTCTTCGCCGTTATATTGCAGTTGAAGGTGTGCATAGGTATTTCGTTATCAGAGAGTTTTTAGAACATAATGCAATTGTTGATAACACTGTATTAATTGAATACGCTGGATACAAAAGCTATATATCAGGCGTATACCAGAGACTTATTCGAAGTCCATAAGCTCTAACATCTATTTGCATAAGATATTGTATTTTTGTCGAACGCAAATATACAAATTAAATTATTCTTATTGAGATAATTTCTTTATTTTAGGTTTAATTACAGATTCCTAGTTTGAAATATCTCAACATAACTTAATTAAAATATGTCACCTAAATTGAGATTACTGGTTTAAAATTAAAATTAGTTTTTTTATCAAAAGACAAATAAAACTTAGTAATTAAATTTTATATTTATTTTTAATTTTTTAATGCCTAAAATATTTAAGTTATTAACTAACTGAAGGGTATAGGTTTATGCAATTTACATTGTCAGGATTTATAATTGGTATGTTAGTAGGCCTTACGGGTGTTGGTGGGGGGTCTTTGATGACACCGCTCTTAGTAATTATATTTAAAATTAATCCTGCAATTGCAGTAGGAACTGATCTACTCTATGCGTCCATAACTAAATCTGCAGGAATATTATCCCATGGTTCAATGGGTCATATTAATTGGAAAATTGTTAAAACATTAATGGTTGGAAGTATTCCATCTTCTTTAGTATGTACATATTTTCTTGAAAAAATTGATCTAAATTCTCCCATAACGCTCTATTGGATTGAAATTATTCTTGGAACAACACTATTTTTAACATCTTTGGCTGTTTTGTTTCAGCCTTGGATTATTAAAAAAACAAGAGAACGTGATACCAATGAAAATAATAATATAATATTTCTGACGATAGCTTTGGGTTTTCTCTTAGGAGGATTGGTTACTATAACTTCAGTAGGTGCTGGTGCAATGGGTGTAACGGCACTGATCTTTTTATACCCAAGAATTAAAATTAGTCGTATTATTGGAACAGACATAGCACATGCGGTTCCATTGACAATGTTAGCGGGAATTGGGCATTACAATCTTGGCAACGTTGATATTAGACTATTAGGAGCTTTACTGATTGGATCTCTTCCAGGTGTGTTAATCGGTAGTTACTTAAGTGATAAATTTAACGAAAAAACACTTCGTTATATTTTGGCCATAATTTTAATGGTTGTTAGTTTTGAGTTAATATTCAATACATAGAATATCGAACTAATGAACAATAAAGTAAATTATATTGATGTAACCTAGCAATACAGATTTGTTAATTGTCACTTACTCTAACCAATTAAGCTAAACGAAATATCGTTGATGATTGTAGAAATATTGCTATTATGTTAAGTCTTCTTTTATGATAACTAATATAATTAATGCACTAGAAAAAAGAATT
Source organism: Rhodobiaceae bacterium (assembly GCA_018651345.1). Classification (GTDB taxonomy): domain Bacteria; phylum Pseudomonadota; class Alphaproteobacteria; order Rhizobiales; family TMED25; genus CAJIYR01. The sequence continues at coordinate 14,967 of JABIEF010000072.1, read as the reverse complement.
GGCTTCTCTGGAGTTGTGGGTTGGGGGTTATCAATATGGTTCTGGACATCTAACCCTGAACTATGGTCAGATAACTTACATACCTTCGCATTTAAGTATATAATATTTGTTATTTTGATAGGGTATTTATTTGCATATGTATTAAGAAAGATTTTCCCGGATACATATAAAAAAAAGGATACCGGAAAATGGAAGTTATTCACTTTAGTTCAATCAAACGAAGAACCACCTGCTGGAATGTCTCTTGTTTATGACAGGTACTATCTCATAGTTTCTACTTTTGGCGGTCTTGGTTTATATATTATTTTTTGTATATTTGCTGTATTCTTTCCTGAATCCTTCTTATCGTTAATAGATAATTCTTGGTTTTTTGTAAATATATTGCAATAATATTTAAAATAATTTTTTATATCTAATGTCTGTCTATATCCTTTTTAAAGTATAGCCTTTAAAAAATCTGTAACATTTTAAAATTGACAATTAAATATATAGCGGTAGGGTTATACCTATATAAATATGGGGAGATATAAAATGACTAAAAAATCTATATACTATAGATTACTAACATCAACTATTTTTGTCTTTATAATTTCATTTGGTGTTAATAATCAGGCAAATGCCGATACAATTAAAGTCGGTGTATCTATGCCTTTAACGGGTAATTTTGCCGTACCTGGAACTAAACATCTTGAAGGATACAAAACGTGTGTCGATGTTATTAATAGATCTGGAGGGTGGCTTGATAGGGAGGTAGAATTAGTTGTCAATGACAATCGGTCTGACACTGAAACTGCTATATCACAATACGAAAGATTTATTAATGTCGATAAAGTTGATTTAACATTTGGAACATTTTCAAGTAAATTAACATTTCCAATTTCACCAATTTTAGCCAAATACAACTCTATACATCCAATACCTTCGGGTGGTGCTTTGAGAATTTTCTCACAAGGTCATAAGAATTTATTTTATTTCCAAGCTAGTGCTGCAGAATATGTTGGTTCGAATATGGTAGGATTGTTAAATGAATTAGTTGCATCCGAAGATAAGCCAACAAGAGCTGCATTAGTTCATGCCGATGACTTTTTTGCAAATTCTATAGCAACCGGACTTCTTGGGAATGAAGTTAGGATGCCGGGTAGCGGTGATCTAGTTGAAGATATGGCGCCGGGATATATTGCAAGTGCAGGAATGGAAGTTGTTTATCACGAGCAATGGCCAGAAGAAGGATTTTCTGATTGGTTAGTATTAGCTAATTCAATTAAGAGATCTAAAGCTGATCTTGTTATTGCTTTAATGGCTTCTCCTGAAGAGGCATCACAATTTGCAAGAGCATTAAAAATAGTCAAACATAATCCAAAGCATTTGATACTTTCACAAGGAACTCAAGCTGAGTTCCTTGAAGCACTTGGTGATTCTGCAGAAGGAATTATTATTATGTCTGCCTATCACGCTGATGCACCTTACAAAGGTTTATTGGGTGGTAATCAGATGAATAATAGTGATTTTGTAGCAGAATATCATATTAATAATGGTAAATTACCTGACGAAGATGTAGCTATAACTTATGCACTTTGTCAAGGTATTGATCAAGCTGTTAGAGCAACAGGATCCCTTGATAACCAGAAACTTATGGATTGGCTTCATGCAAGAACACCCGAAGATCCAGTACAGACAGTATTAGGTAACTTTTCATGGGACGAGAGAGGCTTGCCTCTAGATAAATCATTCCTTATGGTTCAATGGCAGAATGATAGACTTGAATTTGTTTATCCTACCAATGAATTTCAGGCTCAAGATATTATAAGTCCTAAGCCAGAATGGTAATAGTCTAATTTAATTATAGTGGTTGTTATTTATTAGCAGCCACTATCTTTATATTACAATTAATAATTATATCTATTTGAATTAATATTATGCTTTCAATTAAAAATGTAACAAAAAGATTTTCAGGTATCGTTGCTGTTAATGACTGTTCTTTCGATGTAGAAGAAGGGACAATATGTTCCTTAATCGGGCCTAATGGCGCAGGTAAAAGTACATTATTTAATTGTGTTTCACGAGTATATTCAATTGATAGTGGAAATATCTTTCTAAATAACAAAAGAATAGATAATTTAGCTACTCACAAAATAGCTAATTTAGGCGTTGGTAGGTCTTTTCAATTAACGCGAGTATTAGACGAACTCTCTGTAACAGAAAATTTAGTTCTACACACAGCTTCAGGATTTAATATTCATCTATTGAAACGTGCGGTAACAAAAGATGATGAAGTAAAAGCAGAGCAGGTTATGGAGTTTTTAGGAATTTCTCATCTTAGACACTCATCAATGAAAGAGTTATCTTATGGTCAAAAAAAATTACTAGACCTTGGCTCTGTGCTTATGGCTGATCCATCCTTTATATTACTAGATGAACCAGCAGCTGGTGTTAATCCAAGATTATTAGAAACTATTTTAGACAGAATATCACTTTTAAAAGATCAAGGTAAAACAATCTTATTGGTTGAACATAATATGGAAATGGTAATGGGAATTAGTGATAAGGTTATCGTAATGGCTGCGGGCTCTATTATAGCAGAAGGTAAACCGTCTGAAATTCAATCAAACAAAGAAGTACTAGAAGTATATTTAACGGGTTAATTATGAATGACGTGATCTTAAAACTTAACAATGTTACTGCCGGTTATCAGAATGGACCTGATATCCTTAAATCGGTTGATTTAACATTAAAAAAAGGTGAGATTAAATGTATTATTGGACCAAATGGTGCTGGTAAATCAACTATTTTAAAAGCTATCGCAGGTATCTTGAGGCCACGTAATGGTAATGTTCTTTTTAATGATAGAGATTTAGTTGGTCTAGAGGCATATGAAATCATGCGACAGGGTATATGCTTTCTGCCTCAAGATAGAGCACTATTCGACACGTTAAATGTAAGTGAAAACCTATGGATGGCAGGTTATACATTGCATGATAAAAAAGAACTTAAACTTAGAATTGAAGAAGTCTTAACAGTTTTTCCAATATTAAAGAAACGACTATCACAATATGCTGGCACTATGTCAGGTGGCGAACAACAACAATTAATATTTGCCAGAGCTATAATTTTAAAACCGCAGATAATGCTTATTGACGAACCTTCATTAGGTTTAGCTCCTTCAATAGTAGAACAAGCTTTTAAACATATTGAAGAAATAGCTTTAACAGGTGTGTCTATTTTACTTGTAGAACAAAATGCAAGAAGAGGACTTTCATCATCACATACCGGGGTTGTCATGGATTTAGGGCAGGTCGTTTTTGAAAAAGATGCCAAAGAAGTTCTTAATGATGAAAGAATTCAGGAACTCTACCTAGGTAAAAGGAAATCAAAATGATATATATATTACAAATCATTATCTTAGGGTTATGTTTAGGGCTTGTTTACGCGTTGATGGCTACTGGTCTAACATTGATATTTGGTGTTATGAGGATTGTTAACCTAGCGCACCCAATATTTATTTTATGCGGTGCATATGTGGCCTATTGGTTATTTGTTCTTTATGGACTGGATCCTATTCTTGCTATTCCAATAGCTGCTATTGTATGTGGTGTGTTGGGAGCTATTGTTTACAAGTTAGTTTTTGAAAAAGACGCAGGATCACAAAAATATTCAGAAATGACAGTGCTTTTAACTTTTGGTACAGCTATGATCTTAGACGGAACTCTTTCTTTCTTTTTTAAGAACACACAGAGAGTTACATCACCATCATATGCAACGGATGCATTTTTTATCGGAGATATATTCCTTCCGACCGCACAATTATATTCAGGATTAGTGAGCCTTTCTCTTATAGTAGCATTAGCATTATTCTTAAAATTTAGTACATTAGGTGTAGCGATTCGAGCCACTTCATTGAGCAGAGTTAACGCAGAACTTGTTGGTATTAACGTTAAATTTGTATGCTTATTCTCTTTTATACTAGGTTGCGCATTAGCCGGTTGCGCAGGTTCATTGGTAAGTTTTGTTTTTTCATTCTTCCCAGCAAAGCATTTCGAATGGATAGCAGTATTGATGTCCTTAGTTGTTCTAGGTGGAATGGGTAGTATACTTGGAGCAGTTACAGCTGCAATTCTGTTATCGGTATTAGCGTCCTTAGTTGGCACATTTCTTGCTCCTTCATGGTCAACAATGGTATTCTTCTTGGCTTTATTCGTAATATTATTAATCAGACCACAAGGTATGTTTGGTAAGTATTTATCATAGGATTTTTAAATATGACCAATTCTAAATATTTAGTTCCATTATTAGCTCTACTAATGTTAACGATGTTTCCGTTGGTACAATTTTTTTCAAATCAAAATTATATAATTCATCTATTATTATATGCTTTCTTCTACATAATCATGACAAGTAGTTGGAATATTATTGGCGGTTACGGTGGATTTATTTCAATTGGTCATAATGCTTTTTTATGTGTTGGTGCATATGTTGCGGGTTATGCTGCGGTTAGATATGGAATATCGCCTTTCTATCTAATTGGTTTATCGGGTTTGGTTGCAGGTATTTTTGGTTTCATTGTTGGCCTTATAACTTTAAGAGTTAAAGGTCCTTCTTTTATTATATCTTCAATTGCTTTGATTATGATTATGCGTATTGTATTTGATCATTGGGACCTAGTTGGTGGTGCTAGTGGAATAACGTTACCATTTAATTCGCTGCCCGTTCAGTGGTCTAAGTTACCTCATTATTATTCATTCTTGTTTCTTGCTCTTGCTGCAATTTATTTAAACTGGTATGTAAGGCATTCTAAGTTTGGATTAGCATTAAGAGCAGTTTCACATGATGAAACACGTAGCGCTGTTGCTGGTATTAATGTAAAAATGATTAAAGTTACCGCTTTTGCTCTTTCGGCATTCTTAATTGGTTCAGCTGGTGCTGTTTGGGCTGATTACCTAACATACATAAGACCCAACATGTTTCTTGTCATATTAATTGCAGCAAATATCGTTCTTATGGTTATCTTAGGTGGTAAAGGTACGGTAACAGGTCCAATAGTTGGTACGGTGATTTTTATTCTATTTAATGAAATAATTTTAACTTTTTTTGGTGCAACAGAATTGAACATATTACTAACAGGACTACTACTTGTAATAACACTTCTTTATTTCCCGGATGGCATCGTTGGTTCTCTAAAAAATAAAAATATACTTCCTAAGTTTTTAGATTGGGGTTGAGTTAATCTTGAAATTGACTTACCAATATATCTTCAGTTTATAACAGAAGTAATAATGATGTTGTTTGATAAAAATGAAAAGATATATTTAAACGATTCTACTAGATCACTAGTAAAGAGACTTTGGGTTGAATGGGTAAAAGTTCATCTAAAGTTAATTATTGCTGCTACTATTTTGATGGTTATTGTAGCTATAACTACAAGTCTCTATCCATTATTAATAAACTGGACTTACAACTTATTTGAAGAAAAGAATGATAATCTTCTTTATTTAATCCCTATATCGATATTATTTGTAGCTGGTTTAAAAGGTTTTTCATACTATGGTCAAACTATATTAGTTAATTCTATCGCCTTAAAAATAACAGCTAGTCTTCAGAAAGCAATGTTTTCTAAATTATTAAATTCAGAAATAAATAATCTAGAAAAACAAGGTTCTGGTTCTTTGATATCTAGATTTACCAATGATACAACCTTGATACATGATGCTTTAAATAGATTGTTTAATAATCTAATCAGAGATTCGCTAACTATAATAGCACTAGTAGCTGTAATGTTCTATTTAGACTGGGTTTTATCAATAATTACAATACTTATATACCCAATTGCTTCAATACCAATTGTTAAAATTGGCAATAAAGTCAGAGCTTTATCTTATATTGCTCAGAAACAAATTGGTTATCTTACTTCGTCTTTAAATCAAAGCTTTTCAAACTCAAGGACAATAAAATCTTTCCAATTAGAAGAAGTAGAAATTTTAAAAACAAATAATGAAATAGATCAACGAGTAAAAAATTTAATGTCTATCATTAAGACTAGACAATGGCTTGAACCTATCATTGAAATCCTTGGTGGTTTATCTGTAGGCATTGTTCTAACTTTTGTTGGCTATAGAATGTTAAATGGTTATGGTAGTATAGGAGAATTTACCGGTTTCATTACAGCATTAATAATGGCAGCTCAGCCTGTAAGAGCAATAGGAACACTCAATGCAGTTTTACAAGAAGGTCTCTCAGCTGTTAAAAGAATATTTGATATTTTAGATGCTAAAGATAATATTGTAGATTCTAATAACCCTGAATCAGTTAACTTCAATGATTCTGATATAGCTTTTAATAACGTTTCCTTCTCATATGAAGGCGGTGTAGAGGCGTTAAACAATATTTCCTTTAAAGTTCCTAGTAGATCGACTATTGCAATTGTAGGGGACAGTGGAGCCGGAAAATCAACTATATTTAATCTAATGCTAAGACTGTATGATATAGATACAGGCAAGATTACAATTGGTAAATCGAGTATTTCAAATATAAAGATTTCTAATCTTCGAAATGCAATATCACTAGTAAGCCAAGATACCACTATATTTAATGATACCATTATTAATAATATTAAGTTAGGTAAATTGAATGCAACGCATAGTGAGATAGTTGAGGTTTCAAAAAAAGTCAACGTTGATTCATTTGTAACCAATCTAGAACTCGGATACGATACCGTACTTGGAGAGAATGGGATAGCTCTGTCAGGAGGACAAACTCAGAGGATTTCAATTGCCAGGGCACTGTTAAAGGATTCACCTATCCTGCTGTTAGATGAAGCAACTAGTGCGTTAGATACGATAAACGAAACTGAGATCCAAAAAAGTTTTCAGGAATTTTTTAAACTAAAAACTGTTATTGTTATAGCGCACAGGCTTTCTACGGTATTAAATTCAGATAATATCCTTGTTATGAAAGACGGGAAATTAATAGACCAAGGTTGTCACGATGATCTTATAAAAAGAAACGCCTATTACAAGAAATTAACAAAAATGCATCTTATTGATTAAATTAATATTTTAATTACTCTCTGCGCATAATAAAATCTAAAATTATATTTAACGTATTAGAATATTGGTGTTTCCGCTGAATTTTATCTTTGTCATAAATTTTAACTACCCAATTGTTGAAATTTAATTTTTTACCACTTTCTAAAAAATACTTGTATTCGGAAAAAAATAAATCTAAAACACCAGTCTTTGATTTTTTTACATGACCATACTTAAAATCAAGCTGTTTAATTGCTTTTTGTAAATCATTTTTTTTATATATAAAGTATAATGCGCTCATAAAACCAGCTCTATCTGCACCTGATTTACAATGAAACAGACATGGATAATCTAAATTTTCAATAATTTTTTTAGCTTCTAATAACTCATCTTTATTAGGTAGTTCTCTTGATCTTAAAGGATAATTAATAATATTTATATCGTGTTTTTCACAGGCATCTTTTTCCAATAGATAATAACCGGCTCCTGTAACAAATCTTAAATTAACAATCGTTTTTATACCAATTTTTTTTAATTTTCTAATATCAATCGGAGAAGGTTGGCTCGATCTATAAACACCTTTATCAATTTCATGAAAATTTTTATAAAAAAAACGTATAAAGCCATGATCATTCCAATATAAAGTGATGTAATGCTTGATATAATCAACTTTATTCATGATAATTTACCGTGGCGCTTTATTTACAACTAATTTATTTGTATATTATATAAGATTCTAACTATACATATTAAATATACCTGATTATGAAATTATTAAAAATAAAAAACATTGTTGTTATTTTTATATTTATCTTTCCCTTATTATTCTTAATTTCATGTAGTTCATGGTTTGAATATGAAACAAATCCAAAAAAATACAGTAACTTTGATCATATTCCTGAAGGAGGAGGGCACTATAAACTTGGAAAGCCATATCAAATAAATGATGTTTGGTATTATCCTAAAGTTGATGTTAATTATAATAAAGTTGGTACAGCTTCTTGGTATGGTGATTATTTTCACGGTAGACTGACTGCCAATGGTGAATACTTCGATATGAATACAATGTCAGCTGCACATCCGACTTTACCCCTACCATCTTACGTGAGAGTAACAAACTTGGAAAACAACAAACAGATTGTAGTAAGAGTTAATGACAGAGGACCCTTTAAAAAGAATAGAATTATAGATTTATCTAAAAAAGCAGCAGAATCAATCGGTATGGTTGAGAAAGGTACCGCAGAGGTTCGTGTTCAGTACATAAAAAAAGCCCCGCTCGAAGGCAATAATTCTGATTATTTTAAAAATAGCAAACCAGGATTTCTACGAAAAGTATGGAGGATGACTGCATCATCACTGTCAAATTTATAGCTAATTTTATTTTTTTATGATTATAATTAAATTTATTTTTAATTATAAAAATATTAGGTCAATATGAATAATGGTTTTTTTATAACTTTTGAAGGTGGGGAAGGAAGCGGTAAATCTACACAGTCAAATCTATTGTATGAATACCTTTTACATACAGGTCATCAGGTTATAATGACCAGAGAACCTGGTGGCTCTGATGGAGCTGAAATTATTAGGGATCTATTAGTTAACGGTGAATCAGATAGATGGGAACCCTTGTCTGAGCTATTTCTTTTTTCTGCCGCTAGAATTGATCATATTGCAAAAACTATTAATCCAGCTTTAAGCGAAGGAAAAATAGTAATATGTGATAGATATATTGACTCAACAACAGCTTATCAGGGCATAGCTGGAAATATAGACAAAGACATAGTAAGTTTAATCCAAAATTTGACTGTTAAAATGTTAATTCCCAATATTACGTATATATGTGATTTAGATCCTATTGTAGGTTTAGAGCGCGCATTAAATAGGAATATAACCGAAACTAGGTTTGAGCTAAAGGGGATAAAATTTCATAAGAAAATTAGAAATGCATTTGTTAGCATAGCAAACAGTAATAAAAAAAGATGTGTTCTTGTAGATGCAAACAAAGATATTAAAGAAATATCAAAATTTATATTCAATCATTTTGAATCAACTTATAAAAATTAATAATAAAGATGTTAAATAATTCCTCCTTAAACAAACCATATGAAAATAATGATCTAGTTGGTCATGTTAACATCCAAGAGCAATTATATAGATTATATAAATCAGGCTTAACAACTAATTCAATAATATTACGGGGTTTAAAGGGTATTGGAAAGGCAACTTTGGCTTTCAAGTTTGCTTTTTATCTACAACATAATGCCGTAAGCGATAAAGATGCCGTTAATTTTGAACCATTTAATAACACAGATTATAGTCGTGATATTGATTTATTACTCTCCGGAGGACATCCGAATGTAATGCATATTCATCCATATATGTTTGAAGAAGATAATCTACGGGGTGACATAAAGATTGATCACATAAGATGGTTAAAAAATAAATTAACCGGTACTATTTTTAATAAATACATGAGAGTTTGTATCATTGATAGTATTGGAAATGCAAATATATCAGCTTGTAATGCATTATTAAAGATGATAGAGGAACCGCCAATTAATACCATGTTTATATTAATTAATCATAGTAATGACACTATAATTAAAACAATTAAATCAAGATGTATGGTCATAAATGTTAGTGATTTAGATATCAATGATATTGAAGAAATTGTAAAAAACAACACAGATAATTTTGACCTTAATGAATTTAAAAACATGACTAAGTATAATATCAGTCCTGGAATTATTGAAAACTTACAAAAAAATAATGTTTTAGAAATACGTGATGAATTAAATGATATTTTAAATAATATGCCTTATAGTAATATCAATAAAATAATTAATATGTCTAATAGCTTATCTAAAAAAATAAACGAAGAGAGGTTTTTTATTTTAATAGAATTATTGTTTTTATGGATAAATAAAAAAGTTCATAATTTGATTGAACTGGATGTTAATAAATTAATTATATGCAAATGGACAGATTGTTGGAGTGAAAATTCTATTAAATATAAAGCTCTAAAAGAATTAAATTTAAACAAAGAGCATTTCATCCTAAACCTCTTTGAAGATGTTAATGATCTTATGAAAATAGACTAAAAATAGGTAGAATCTTAATGAATAAATTTTATATCACAACAGCCATATCTTATCCAAATGGTAAACCTCATATAGGTCATGCTTATGAAGCTTTGGCTACGGATACTATAGCCCGTTTTAAGCGTATGGATGGTTTCGATGTAATGTTTTTAACCGGCACAGATGAGCATGGAATAAAGATGTTACAAACAGCAAAAAAATTGAATATAGAGGCAAAAGAGCTTGCTGATACAAATACTCCAGAATTTATTCAAATGCTAGAAGCTATTAATTCTTCTCATAATGATTTTGTAAGAACAACAGAAAAAAGGCATCATGAAGCTTGTATCAGTATATGGAACAAGATGTTTGAAAGCGGAGATATCTATATCGATAAATATTCAGGTTGGTATTCAATTCGTGATGAAGCTTACTATGAAGAAAATGAAACTGTATTAAATAAAAATAAAGAAAGGATCTCTCCGCAAGGTACAATTGTAACATGGGTCGAGGAAGAGACGTATTTCTTTAAATTATCTAAATATCAGGATAAATTACTACAATACTATGAACATAATATAGATTTTATCCAACCAGAATCAAGAAGAAATGAAGTTCTTAGTTTCGTTAAAAGAGGATTAAAAGACCTTTCTATATCAAGAACTACATTTGATTGGGGGATAAAAGTTCCAAACGACCCTGAGCATGTTATGTATGTTTGGGTTGATGCTTTAACTAATTATTTAACTGGAGTAGGGTACCCATCGGCTCCTGTGAGATTTAATACGTATTGGCCAGCAGATATACATATAATTGGCAAAGATATATTGAGGTTTCATGCTGTATTTTGGCCTGCCTTTTTAATGTCTGCCGACTTAGATCTACCGAAAAAAGTTTTTGCTCATGGTTTTTTATTTAATCGTGGCGAGAAGATGTCAAAGTCATCTGGTAATGTTATTAATCCCATTGATCTAATTGAAAAGTACGGTGCAGATCAGATCAGGTATTTCTTCATGCGCGAAGTTCCCTTTGGTAATGATGGAAATTATAGTGATGATACAATTATTAAACGTTTAAATGCGGACTTAGCTAACGATCTAGGTAATCTAGTTCAAAGATCGTTATCAATGATAAGTAAGAATAATAATAATATAATACCAGATATATCTAATTATACAGATGAAGATAGATTGTTAAATATTTCAATTGATGAACTCTATAACAACATTAAAGAAGAATTTAATCAGCTCGCATTACATAAAATGCTTTCATTAATTTGGATAAGAATATCTGATTTAAATAAATATTTTGCATCCCAAAAACCGTGGGAATTAAAGGTAACAGATAGAATAAGGATGAATACGGTTTTGTATATAACAGCTGAAAATATTAGAAAAATTACATTATTACTAAAACCATTTATGCCAGCTTCGAGTGATTTAATCTTAGATCAGCTTGGTGTAAATAAGGAGAGTAGGCTTTTTAAGCATTTAAATGATCAATATAAATTAAATCCCGGCGATAGAATAGGGGAGTTAAAACCGATATTCCCAAAATATATAATCGAAAAATTAGATGGATAAAAATATTTTAATAGATACGCATTGTCATCTAGACTTCGATGTTTTTGATGAAGATTTTGATAATATTATAGAAAGAGCATCTGCTCGTGATATTGTAAAATTAATAACAATCTCAACACAAATATCTAAATTTAAAAAAATAAAAAAAATTATAGAAAAGTACAATCATATTTATGGAAGTATTGGTACACATCCAATGAATGCGCACAACGAAACAGAATACAGAGAAGATGATTTAATAAAGATAGCTAAACATAAAAAAATTATAGCTATCGGTGAATGTGGATTAGATTATTACAGGGATAGCAGCAAAAAAGAAATTCAAAAGAAAGTCTTCCAGGCGCACCTAGAGGTATCAAGTGTAACGAATTTGCCGGTTATAATACATAATAGGAGTTCTGATATTGATATGGAAAATATACTCGTATCCCAAATGAAGAAAAAAGCATTCAGCGGAGTTTTGCATTGTTACAGCTCCAGTAAAAGGCTAGCTGAGATTGGAATAGAACTAGGTCTTTATATATCATTTTCTGGTATTGTAACCTTTAAAAATGCAGATGAAGTACGTGATATTGTAAAAATAGTACCAAATAACCGCATTCTTGTAGAAACGGATGCCCCTTACTTATCTCCAGTGCCTAATAGAGGTAAAAGAAACGAACCTGAAAATATATGGTATACTGCGAATGAATTGGCTAATATTAAAAATATAGAATTTGAAGAAATAAGTAGAATAACAACAGAAAATGCATTGAGATTATTTAACATATAGTATTAATAAAAATAGGTAAGTAATTGAATTATAACAATAAAACAACAATAAAAATACTTGGTTGTGGTTCTTCAACTGGCGTTCCTAGAATTGGAAATGATTGGGGCAGCTGTGATCCTAAAAATAAAAAAAATAATAGAAACAGATGTTCTTTATTGGTTGAAAAATACTTAGAAGGGAGAGTTACAAGAGTTCTTGTGGATACAGGGCCTGACCTAAGAATTCAATTAAACAATGCTAACGCAATGATGGTTGATGCTGTATTTTATACACACGAACACGCAGACCATACCCATGGTATAGATGACTTAAGAGTTTTTTCCATAAGAAAAAAAAGCAAAATAAATATATTTGCATCAAAAAATACATCGTATTATTTAGAAAATAAGTTCGGGTATTGTTTTGAAACTCCAAAGGACAGTAATTATCCAGCCATACTATCAATGAATATAATTGAAAAAAACTTAAAGTATACAATTACCGGAGAAGGTGGCAATATAACTATAGAACCATTTGAATTGGTGCATGGTAATATCAAGTCATTTGGTTTTAAAATTAATAATTTTGCATATTCACCTGATGTAAGTTTTGTACCTATTGAATCCCATAAATACATTCAAGGATTATCTTGTTGGATTGTAGATGCATTAAGGTGGGACAAGCACCCAACACACCTTAGTGTAAATGATGCTTTAGAGTTAATTGAAAAATTTAAAGTAAAGAATGCAATACTAACGAATATGCACATTGATTTAGATTACAGCACCTTATCAAACTACTTACCAGATAATGTAGTACCTGGCTACGATGGGTTAACTTATGATATCACTTAAGTTATATAACACATTGTATTAAATAGTTATTAATATACTTTCCATAATATATATTATGCGAATCAAACATGTTATATCTTACTAAGTAATTTGTTACGATTGATTTTTGTTATTTGCATTTTTATCTCTAATGTTGTTTTATTATATCTTTTGCTAATTACAACACTATTCTTATAGATCCAACTTATTAGATCTAAGCGCGAAGATGGTATTTTTAAAACGAAGTAATCTTTGTTAGCATTAATCATCTCGTTGATTAATAGTTTCAAACGACCTAACCCCTCACCTGTTTTTGCTGACATTAATATTTTTGTACTCTCGGTTTTTTTATATGTATTAACTAATTCTTTGGAAACGAGGTCTATTTTATTGTGAACCTCTATATAATTCGATTTTGTTAACTCTTTACCCAATGCTTCCATAATGTTAATTACATCCCTTCTCTGATCTTCTGTATCTACAACAGATATATCACGTACGTGTATAATAAGATCGGCATCCATAATTTCTTCTAGAGTAGATTTAAATGCTTCTATTAATTCCGTTGGTAGATTTGAGATAAAACCTACGGTATCGGATAATATAATTGTTTGATTGGTAGATGTTTGAATTTTTCTCATTGTTGTATCCAATGTTGCAAATAACATATCTTTTGCCAGGTTATCTGACATTGTAATTTGGTTAAATAGGCTAGATTTTCCAGCATTCGTATAACCTATTAGTGATACAATTGGATGTGGTGTTTTTTTTCTCTCTATTCGATGCAAATTCCTTGTTTTTATTACCTGATTTAATCTTTTTTTAATCTTAACAATTTCATCATCAATTAATCTTCGATCTAATTCTAATTGCGACTCACCGGGCCCTCCAATGAAACTTGTTGCCCCCCTTTGTCTTTCTAAATGTGTCCACGATCTAACAAGTCGCGTTCTTTGATAATTTAATTGAGCTAATTCTACTTGAAGAACTCCTTCTTTTGTTACAGCACGATCTCCAAATATTTCTAAGATTAATGCAGTTCTATCTAAAACCTTTACATTCCATTCTCTTTCTAGATTACGTTGCTGTATTGGAGAAACATTGCCATCTAATATTACTATATAAATATCTAGATCATGTATTTTTGTTTTAATATCGGCAATCCTCCCACTCCCCATTAAGGTACCAGGTCTTGGTGTATTGATTGTTATAATTTCTGAATACAAGACATTTAAGCTAATAGCTCTAGTAAGAGATATTGCTTCATCTAAGCATTGTTGCGGATCTCTATTGTCATTGGATTTACGTAACTTGATATCTGGGTGAATTACCAGTGTATTTAAGTTTTTATTTTCTGTAATTATATTTTTGTTACTTTTAGAAATCTTATTAATCCCTTTCATTAATTGTGTAATTGTTTTTTTTATTATAAAATTTATAATTATAGCTGTCATCTCTTGTTAACAATATATCTACTTCACTTTCTAAGTTATTCCACATACCTTTAGTCCAATTCTCATAATACGAACAAAAATCAATAATATGAGAATAGTTTTTAAACAAACTTTTCCCCGATATCCTTAAAGTATCTTTTTCTTGTTTCCACCGTGATTTGATAACAGACTTAAAATTTTCTGGTTTTATCATAATAAGTTGATCAAAATATTCCCATAATTTAATATAGTTTTTACAATTTTCAAT
>JABIEF010000071.1 GCA_018651345.1 Rhodobiaceae bacterium | reverse complement strand
TATTTCTGGCGGAGAGGGTGGGATTCGAACCCACGATACGATCTCTCGCATACTCCCTTAGCAGGGGGGCGCCTTCAGCCACTCGGCCACCTCTCCAAATCAGTCTTCTGGTAATTATATATACTATTAATACTAAAAAATAAAATTTACAATTGATCAGTAGTATTAATTGAATAAATATATTTAAAATGTTTATATACTAGATTTTTTTAAATCGTCAATTAATCTAATATCACTTATTTCTGGGTTTAAAAGAATTCTATAAATTTGCATATTTGATAGTACTTTCTTAACATAAGACCTTGTTTCTTTGTATGGAATCATCTCAATCCAGTCAATATTATCTATTTTTTCTTCTCTCGGGTCGCCATTTGTTTTAATCCATTTTTTAACTCTATTAGGGCCGGCATTGTAAGAGGAGATTGCCAAAATATAAGAACCATCAAATCGTTTTATGAGATCTGAAATATATCTTGATCCTAATTGTACATTATAGAAAGGATCTTCTTGAAGTTTGTTTTGTGAATATTCTATTTTTTCTTGTTTCGCTAGCATTTTTCCTGTACTTGGCATAATTTGCATTAATCCAATAGCGCCAGAATAGCTAATGGCTTTGCTTTCAAATTCACTCTCCTGCCTGATGATTGAGTAGACAATTGCATCGCCATCTTTGTTATTTGAATTCTCTACTAATTTAGGAAAATCATTAATAGGGTATAAATTTATTAGGTTAGAATGAGAGTAGATGTCTTGTTTTTTTGCTATCCTTATTGAAGTCTGAGGTAAATTAACAATATTCGCGTATCTTGATAAAGCATCTTTTTCATTAGGGTTTTCGGATAATTCAGATAATTTATATAAGAATTTACTGCCCATATAAGGTTTATTAGCGGCAACTAATAATTTTGCTGCAATAAAAAGTTCATTTTTTTCTATAGTAATATTATTTGACAACCCATCGTTAATTTTTTTTCGATAGTTTTCATAAGGATTTTTTTGATTAAGCAAATTAATTGATAGCTGTCCATAAAAAGTAAAAGGGTATGCAGAAGAATTTTTAATATGTTTATTGTAATTTTCATTTATCTGAAGTTCTTTGTATGCCATGCCAAGCCAATATTCTGATTTAGCAAGGGTGCTATCATCTTGCGTGTTATTGTTTAAATTTTGGAAATGGCTAAGAGAAGCTTTTGTTTTTTTAAGTTTTTTTAAAGCTAACCAACCTGATAGAAATTCAATACTATCGTATATTTGGCCTGATGATAATTGATGTAAATTAAGAATTATATATGCCTCAGTATATCTGTCTTGGCTTATGAATTTCTTTGCTATTAATTCTTGTTGAACTCCCCAAAGTACTGGATTTTTTATTACGATATCTGAATTCATACTTGTTAAAAGGAGTTTTGACGCGTCTTCGTAGTTATTGTTTTGAATAAGATATTTAATTTTTCCTACAAGGAACGTTGAATTATTATTAAATTTCTTTGAAATTTCATTTAAATGTCTGTTATTTAATATTTCATTATTAGTTACTTTATTTAAAAAATTTCCAATTAAGATATAATCAGAGTTTAATTTATTTGCCACTCTAAGCAGATCATCTTTCTGATTAAGATAATACATTCTGTCAAATCTAAATACCAAATCCTCATCATTGATACATATATTACAATACTTTAAAAAGAAATCCTCTACTTCTTCTGACATTTTCATTTTATGCCATGCGTGTTTATAAAGCTCTTTTCCTAGCCTATAGTTTCCTTGATCAAAATGTGCGACAGAAAGCATAATATAGCCGTATGAGGATATGGGGGGAAATTTTTTAAAATAATGTATAGTAAATTCTTTAGAAGGCTTCTTGGTAAATATTTTTTTTTCAATTTTTATTTGTATTTTGTTAATATCTGGCCAGTCAGGATTATTCTCGATAAAATAAATCATTTCATTAATCAAGGGATTAGACTTTTCAGATCTTAGATATAGCCAATTGAATGTTTTTTCTGTTACTATTTTGCTATAGATGTTTATGCTATTTAAATTAAATTTATTAGTATTTTCTGAATTATGTATTGAGTAGATACCTATATTATTGATATAATTATTATAATCTTCTATAGAAAATTCATTTAGAATTCTTATGTTGTTGTCTTTTATGATTGGTAGTTTTTTTTCATTATCTATATTATATTTTTCTGGTTTTTTAATTGGACCATTTAAGTCTCTGGATTCCGCTATAGTTGTATTGAAAAAAATAAATACCATTATCAAAAAATGTAAATATTTAGAAAATTTATAAAGCTTTTGCATGATTTAATAATTCTAATAAAAATGATTTTATAAATTATTTATATTAATGTATTTTATAATATTTGATATTAAATTGTATATATAGATTTTTATTGTTATTATTTGTTCTTAATATTATTTATGAGGTTATTCCAATGTTTAAAGGATCAATTACTGCTTTAGTAACTCCATTTACAAACAATACAATTGATGAGGATAATTATAGAAACTTGATTAATTGGCAAATCGATCAGGGAAGTCATGGTTTGGTACCTGTTGGCACAACGGGTGAGTCGCCGACTTTAAGTCATGACGAGCACAAGAGAGCGGTTAGTATTTGCGTAGATGAAAGTTCTAATCGTGTTCCAGTTATTGCTGGCGCTGGGTCTAATAATACTAGCGAAGCAATTGATTTTTTGAAGTTTGCTAGCGATATTGGTGCGGATGCGGGTTTAGTTGTTACTCCTTATTATAATAAACCAAATCAGGTTGGTTTATACGAACATTTTAAAGCTCTAAATGATTCTTCAGATATCCCTATAATCATTTATAATATTCCTGGCAGATGTGTAATAGATATGTCTATTGAAACAATTTCTAAGTTATATAAATTAAAAAATATTATCGGGATAAAAGATGCAACCGGAGATGTGGGTAGGATAAGTAGACAAAGAAAAGCATTGGGTAATAATTTTTTACAATTTTCTGGAGAGGATATGACTGCTTTAGGTGTTATGTCACATGGTGGCCACGGTTGTATTTCAGTCACAGCCAATATCGCGCCGTCATTGTGCGCTAAATTTCAAGAATCGTGTATGAATGGTGATTATGAATTGGCGCTAAAGTATCAGGATATGCTAACCCCTCTACACGAAGCTTTATTCATTGAAACTAGTCCATCACCAATTAAATACGCCTTAAGTTTATTGGGTCGTTGCGAAAGCAAGGTTAGATTACCTTTAGTCGAAGTTTCAGAAGAGACAAAACAAATTGTTCGAAAAGCTATGGAGCATGCAGAACTCATAGGCTAGAATTTTAATGGCAAGTCGAAAAAATATACATACCAAAGATAATTTGATAGCACAAAATCGAAAAGCTAGGTTTAACTATGAAATACTCTCAACTATTGAAGCTGGAATTATGCTGACTGGACCTGAAGTTAAATCTTTAAGGTTAGGCAAGGTCAGTATTAACGAAGCCCACGCAGGTGAAGAATCTGGTGATATTTATTTATTTAATTTTTATATTGAAGAATATGATAATGCGGGAAGAGAGACTCATCGCCCAAGAAGACCAAAAAAATTATTATTACATAAAAGGGAAATTTCTAAATTAATAGGTTTATCCTATCAACAGGGTCTAACCTTGGTCCCTTTGAAGGTGTATTTTAATGGTAAGGGTTTGGTTAAAATAGAATTAGCTACCGCTAAGGGTAAAAAAATACATGATAAACGAGAAACTGAAAAAAATAGAAGTTGGCAAAGGGATAAGCAAAGGCTATTAAAACAGTTGAATTAAGTATTTTTTATAAAATAATCAATATTTTCAAAAACATCTTCAAACATCTCCAAGGTTAGTCTTTTTGTATTAATGTTATATCTTGAACAATGGTACGAATTAAATAGTTTTAAATTATTTAATTTATGTTCAGTATTATGCTTAAATGGGTATTCAGATATTTTTAAATTTAGAATTTTTATTAAGCTATTATGGGCAATTCTACCTAAAGTTAGAACAGCTTTAATATTTTTTAAACTAGCTAGATCGTTAAGCAAAAATCTTTGGCAATTATTTATTTCATTTGCATTAGGCTTATTATTCGGAGGGACGCATTTTACTGCATTTGTTATTGCACAATTCTTTAATGAAAATTTTTTTAAGTCATTTTTATTATATTCTCCATATAGATAATTATATTTTGCAAGAGTGTGATAAAGAATTTCTCCAGCATAATCTCCGGTGAAGGGCCTTCCTGAGTTGTTCGCACCTTTTAATCCGGGGGCTAGTCCAATAATTAATAATTCAGCATTTCTATCTCCGTAAATAGGAATCGCTCCATTATAATAAGACGGATATTTTTTTTTATTATCAGATCTGAAGTCATATAAACGGATACATAATTTGCAGTTTTTTGTTGGTCTTAGAGTTTCCATGATTTTGTATATTCAGCATTAATCGTTAATTAAGCCATAATAATAACTTATTATGGCTTAATTAATAGAATTATAGGGTTTAATTCTAAAATATAATAACATTACCTATTGATTCTTATGTAAAAAACTTTTATTAGAATGAGTAGATAACATATCTTAGGAGAATTATATGGCTAGAGTAACTGTTGAAGATTGTATAGATAAAGTTGCAAATCGTTTTGATTTAGTTTTAATTGCAAGCCATAGATCGAGAATGATATCTACTGGATCGGAAATTACAGTTACTAGAGATAATGATAAAAATCCTGTTGTAGCCCTTAGGGAAATTGCTGATAGTGAAATATCTCCAGAAGATCTTAGGGAGGAGTTAGTACACTCATTACAGAAATATGTTGAAGTCGATGAACCTGAAGATGATACAGCTCCAATAATAGAAGCGATTAATCCAATTTTTAGCGATGATACGACTATAGTCGATGCAGTAGAATCGGAGAGAATGTCAGAAGAAGAGCTTTTAAGAGGGCTAGAAAAACTTGCTGCTTCAGAGAATAATTCTAAGTCACGTTAATACTATTAATTTAAAACAATTTATAATATAATTTATTCAAGTGATTTTATGTAAATCAATTAGAATAGAGTATTAATAATGATGCGGCAATACGAGCTTATTGAAAAAGTACTTTCATATGATGCTGACGCAAACGAACTATTATTAAATAAAGCTTATGTATACGCAATGAAAGCTCACGGTTCTCAAAAAAGAGATTCTGGTGATCTTTACTTTTCTCACCCTTTAGAAGTGGCTGCAATATTAACCGAGTTTAAACTTGATGATGCAACCATTGCAACAGCGCTTTTGCATGATACAGTCGAAGATACTACCGCCACATTATCTGAAATAAAAGATATATTTGGAGAAGAGATTGCTGGTTTAGTTTCTGGTTTAACTAAAATAGGTAAATTAAATTTAATTTCTAAAGAAACCGAACAGGCCGAGAATTTTAGAAGACTTTTATTAGCGATATCAGATGATGTAAGAGTCTTAATGATCAAGCTTGCAGATAGACTGCATAATATGAGGACTATCAATTGTCTCCCAGATGATAAAAAGAGTAGAATAGCCAAAGAAACAATGGATATTTATGCCCCATTAGCAGGTCGAATGGGCATACAGTCCATGAGAGAAGAATTAGAAGATTTATGTTTTGAAGTAATTAATCCGGAAGCCAGATCCTTGATACTAAATAGACTTTCTCTGCTGACTGATAAATCCAGTGAAATTTTAAAGGAAATTGAAAAAGAGTTATTTGAGAAGATTAAAAGTGAAGGAATTCTTGTAAAAATTGATGGTCGAGAAAAAAAGCCATATTCAATATGGCAAAAAATTGAAAGAAAATCGATATCGCTAGAACAATTATCAGATGTATACGGTTTCAGAGTTATTACTAATAATGTTAGAGATTGTTATAAAGTGGTAGGTATTGTTCACCAAGAATGGAGAGCTGTGCCGGGTAGATTTAAGGATTACATATCAACTCCAAAGCAGAATGATTACAGGTCCATACACACCACTCTAATTGGTCCCAATAATCAAAGAATAGAATTACAAGTTAGAAGTAAAGAGATGCAAGAGGTAGCTGAGAGAGGTCTTGCATCACATACTCTGTATAAAGACAATATATCTGGAGCTGTTGTAGTGAAAGCAAAAGACACAAGAGCTTATAAATGGCTTTATAATTTGTTGGAAATGTTAGAAGATGAAGATAGTCCAGAAGAATTTTTTGAAAATACAAAGTTAGAATTATTTGAAGATCAAGTATTTTGTTTTACTCCAAAAGGGAGGATTGTTACTTTACCAAGGGGCGCGACACCAATTGATTTTGCTTATTCTGTTCATACAGATATTGGCGATAAATGCAAAGGGTGCAGAATAAACGGAATTAAATCTCCTTTGACCACAGAGATTATTAATGGGGATGAAATTCTAATTATATGCGATGATAAACGCCATCCGCCATCCGCCTGGGAGAAAGTGGCTATAACTGGTAAGGCTAAAAGCTCTATCAGAAGAATTAATAAAGAAAAAATACACAACCAATACTCAAAATTAGGTAGTCAAATAATAGATCGCCTTTTATTGAAGTACAGTATGGATAATAAAAACATTGATATGAATAGCGTTTGCTCAAAATTCGGTATGAATTCAATTGAAGATTTGAATGCCAAAATTGGTAGAGGTGAAATCAACAATGATTTGCTTCTCAAAGCTTTAAATCTTGATAAAGAAAAAATTACAAATAAACTCAGCATTATAAAGAAAAACACATATAAACACTCATTACCAATAAGAGGGATTGACAGTGATTTGCCTGTTAAGTTTTCAGACAATAGTCGGATTGTTCCAGGCGATCATATTTTTGGAATTCTTGTGCCCGGTGAAGGTATCACAATACACTCTAAGTATTCAAAGAAATCTCAAATATTTAATGATAAGTTAGAAAATTGGATTGATCTCACTTGGGATGTGGACGCAGAAAAGAAAGAAAGATTTTCTGGCAGGATTATCGTTGATTGTGCTAATGAGGTTGGAGCGTTAGCAAAAATATCTCAAGTTATTGGTTTTAATAATGCCAATATAGAAAATCTTATTCTTGCAACTAGATCAAAAGATTTCTACAAATTAGATATTGATATTGGAGTATGGAATTTATCTCATTTAAATAAAATTATTAGTGCTTTAAGAAAATTATCAGTTATACACAGAGTTAAAAGAATTGCTGACTAAAATTAGGAGACGAAAAGTGAATAAAGAGGAAATAATAAATGAATTTATAGAAGCCGGTGCATTGTTAGAGGGGCATTTTGAATTAAGCTCTGGTCTTCATAGTGCGCAATATATTCAATGCGCAAGAGTTATGATGGACCATTATAGGGCTGAAAAATTATGCAAAGAACTGGCTAAAATCATTATGACTAATATAAAAACAAGCGTTGACCTCGTTGTTTCTCCTGCTATGGGAGGAGTGTTAGTTGGCTATGAAGTAGCTAGGCAATTAAATTTGCCTTCAGTATTTTTTGAAAGGGTTAATGGGCGATTTGAATTGCGACGTGGATTTGAAATAAAAAAAGGTTTTAAGTGTTTAATGATTGAAGATATAATAACTACTGGAATGTCATCTAATGAGTGTATAGCTGCTATTAAAGAACATGGCGGGGAAGTAATTGGAGCTGGTTGTTTAATTGATCGATCAATGGGTACAGCTGAGATTGGTTTACCTATCGCCTCTCTTGCAGAAATCTATATAGAAACCTATGAGGCCAATAGTGTACCGGATTGGCTTTCCTTAATTCCCATTACAAAACCTGGAAGTAGAAAGATTACATGAATTACTTAAGATTAGGTGTGAATATTGATCATGTTGCTACTTTGAGGAATGCTCGTGGTGGGCATTATCCAGACCCCATTTTAGCTGCAAAGTATGCCTATGAAGCTGGTGCCGATGGAATCACAGCGCATTTACGTGAGGATAGAAGGCATATAAGTGATAGAGATATTAAGCGTCTAATAGAATCTATAGAATTACCTTTAAATCTGGAGATGGCACCTACTGATGAAATGGTAAGAATAGCTTTAAGTCATAGGCCAAATGCTTGTTGTTTAGTTCCAGAAAAAAGACAAGAATTAACAACTGAAGGCGGCCTTAATTTACAAAAAAATACTAGTTTTATAAGCAAATGTATAGAAAAACTAAAAAATAGTAATATTAAAGTTTCATTATTTATAGATCCAGATATACATCAAATTGATCTGGCCAGTAAATTAAATGCAGATATAATAGAGTTGCATACCGGTGAATTTGCAAGCTTAGTAAATAAGAATGATAGTAAATTAGATGATGAATATCTTCGTCTTGAGGAATCAGCTAGATATGCTGACTCTTTAAATTTAGAAGTGCATGCTGGGCATGGTTTAAATTATAAAAGTGCTTTAAAAATTGCTAAAATTGAATATTTACAAGAATTAAATATAGGCCATTTTATTATTGGTGAATCAATTTTTTCAGGATTAGACTCCGTCATTAGGAAGATGAAGTCCAATATTAACAGTTCACGGTAATTTCTTTGATTAACATGGATATAAATAATACGGGTTTAAAATGATCATAGGCATTGGGACTGATTTAATTGATATCAGAAGAATTGAGCATACTCTAAGTAGGTTTGGGGATAGATTTATTAATAGAATCTATACCGCAAATGAAGAAATAAAATGCGAATCTAGAATGTTACGTATTGAGTCTTATTCAAAAAGATATGCTGCAAAAGAAGCTTGTTCAAAGGCTTTGGGAACAGGTTTTCGTGCAGGTGTTTATTGGTCTGATATTGAAGTTGGAAATGATAGCTCTGGTAAGCCAACTTTAAATTTAACTGGTGGAGCTGCGGTAAGGCTTAAAAATATAACACCAGAGGGTATGCAGCACAACATGCATCTTAGCCTAACCGATGAGTATCCTTATGCTTATGCTACTTTAATAATATATGCTATTCCAGATAAAGATAATTTTTGAGAAAGTGAAATGATAAAAGAAAAGAATACATTGATTGGTAACATAAAAATGATATTTTGGGCATTTTTATTTGCAATGGTTATACGAACTACTTTATTCCAACCATTTACAATACCATCTGGTTCAATGATACCAACTTTATTGGTAGGAGATTATCTATTTGTATCAAAATATTCATACGGATATAGCGATTATTCAATTCCATTTAACCCTAAAATAATTAAAAAAAGAATTTTTTCAAAATATCCAAAAAGAGGTGATATTGCTGTATTTAGACTGCCTTCCAATACTAAGGTTGATTATATAAAAAGAATAGTTGGTTTGCCTGGTGATGAGATACAGGTAATAAATGGAAAATTAATACTTAATGGAAAGAAGCTCAGATTAGAAAAGAGTAATAATTTTACATATACCGATCGTACTGGGGTTAATGTAATTGTGCCACAATACGAAGAGTATATAGGTAAAAATACTCATAATATAATTGATATTATTCCAAATTCTAGGGGTGATAATACACAATTATATACCGTTCCAGAAGGTCATTATTTTATGATGGGTGACAATCGGGATAATTCATTGGATTCTAGATTTATGTCACAAGTCGGCTATGTTCCTTATAAAAATCTTGTAGGAAAAGCTGAAATACTATTTTTTTCTATTAACAAGGAAGAATCCATTTGGAAGGTATGGCAATGGCCATCGATGATAAGGTGGAATAGAATATTAATGAAGATAAAATGATCAGAAAAATTGATAATAAATTAATAAGTAATTCTATAAATTATACATTTATAGATCAAGATAATTTAAAAAATGCGCTTACACATTCAAGTGTTTCAAATACAACTTTTCCAAGCTATGAAAGGTTGGAATTTTTGGGTGATAAGGTATTGGGGTTTGTGATAACGGATATTTTATATACAAGATACCCATATGCTTCAGAAGGCGAGCTTTCGAGAAGATATTCTGATTTAGTTAACAGCGAAGCGTTGGTAGTTGTAGCAAAAAAAATAAATCTTGGAAAATTTTTATTACTTGGATCTGGTGAAGAGAAGTTAGGTCATAGAAATAAAGACACAATATTAGAAGATGCTTGTGAGGCTTTAATTGGCGCTATATATATAGATGGTGGTCTAAATGAAATAAAAAAATTTATAAATAATCATTGGAAAGACTTAATTGACAATCAGCAGGAAGTGCCGATTGATCCTAAAACAAGGTTACAAGAATGGTGTCAGGCTCAAACTCTTGGTTTACCTGAATATATTGAAATTGATAGAACAGGGCCTTCGCATAACCCTTCTTTTACCATTAGTGTTGTTGTAAAAAATTTTGATAAAGCTATTGGTACAGGATCTTCTAAAAGAGAAGCCAAAAGAAATGCGGCAATAAATTTTCTTGTACGTGAAGGAGTTGTTAGTGGAAATTAAAAAAAGAAGTGGTTTTGTTTCAATTGTAGGCGCTCCTAACGCGGGTAAGTCAACTTTATTAAACACTTTAATTGGTCAAAAATTATCGATAGTAACCCACAAGGTTCAAACTACAAGAACTTCAGTCAAGGGTATATTAATTGAGAATCACTCCCAAATTATATTTATAGACACTCCTGGGATTTTCCAAGCTAATAAGAATTTAGAAGTGGCAATAGTTTCTGCGGCTATGAACGGCAAAAAGGATGCTGATGTGGTTTTATTCATTGTGGATTGCACTAAAGGGCTTAATAATGAAATATTATTTGTTATTGAAAAATTAAAAAATATAAAGATACCAGTAATACTTGTGATCAATAAGATTGACTTAATTAATAAAGAAAAACTTTTATTCTTAATTGATTTATACAAAGATAAAATTTCTTTTAAAGAAATTTTTATGATATCTGCTGTCAAAAAAAATGGAATAGAACCTTTGACTAAATGGCTGTCTCTTAACATACCTATTTCTGAATGGCTTTTCCCTGAGGATCAATTAACCGATATTCCTGTAAAACAATTGGCATCTGAGTTTACAAGAGAAGTTATATTCAAATACATACATCAAGAGATACCTTACTCCTTATCTGTAGAAAACGAAACATGGGAAGAAAAAAAAGATCGTAGTATAAAAATAGATCAGATTATTTTTGTTGAAACTGAGAATCAGAGAAAAATTCTCTTGGGGCAAAGTGGAGCGAAGATAAAAGAAATATCAATACAGGCTCGCAATGAAATAGGAAAATTCTTAGGAGTAAAGGTTCACTTATTTTTGTTTATAAAAGTTAGAAAAAATTGGCTAAGTGATCCTGAAAGATATCATGCGATGGGCTTGGAATATATAAAAAAATAATTTATGTGAGAGTGCGATGGAGTGGCAAGATAATGGAATTGTGTTATCTTTAAAAAATTATGGTGAAAGATCAGGTTTGCTAGAGGTTTTAACTTTAGAACACGGTAGACATTTAGGGATAGTTCGTGACATAAGATCTCAATATAGAAAAGGCTCCTTACAAGCAGGAAATACGTTACAACTTAATTGGAGGGCTAGAATATCAGAGCATCTCGGTTCTTTTACTTTTGATGTTGTAGAATCTCGAGCGGCAAAAATAATGAATAACAAGTTGGCTTTGGTAGGTTTGCAAACTTTGGTCGCTTATACCAACATACTCCCTGAGAGAGAAAGTGTAGGAAGTTTGTACAAGGCTTTATCTATTGTATTGGACTCTATGTCCAGTAATAACGATTGGTTAGAGTTGCTTATTAAATGGGAGATGGGATTCCTAGCTGAACTTGGTTTTGGTATAGATATATCAAAGTGTGTTGTTTCCTTGGAAACAGACAATTTGATATATGTTTCTCCAAAGTCTGGGAAAGCGGTTTCAAAAGAAATTGGAAATCCTTATAAAGATAAGCTCCTAAAACTACCTAGTTTTTTAATTGACAACAAAAAGCCCAGCAAGATAGATGTTATTAATGGATTTTTATTAACAGGTTTCTTCCTTAACAAAGATGTTTATGAGCCCCTTGGTTTAAAAATGCCGAATTCACGTGATAGAATAGTTGCAATGGTCAGAGATAGCCACTTAACTTAAAAGGTTATATAAATTGTCAATAGATGTAATTAGCGAATCAAAAATTGATTTTAGAAAAGCGTTAAGAGATAGGTATTTAGCTTACGCAATTTCAACCATAACAGATAGAGCGCTCCCTGACGTAAGAGATGGATTAAAGCCCGTGCATAGAAGACTTCTCTATGCGATGTTACAATTGAAATTAAACCCTCAAAATGGTTTTAAAAAATGTGCAAGAATAGTGGGTGATGTTATTGGCAAGTATCATCCCCATGGTGAACAGGCTGTTTACGAAGCCTTGGTTAAACTTGCACAAGATTTTTCACATCGATATCCATTAATTGAAGGCCAAGGAAATTTTGGGAATATTGATGGTGATAACGCCGCTGCAATGAGGTATACAGAATCAAGAATTACCAAAACTGCAGAATTGCTGATGGAATTTATTGATGAAGATACTGTCGAACTGATAGAAAATTACGACGGCGAAGAAAAAGAACCGGCTGTAATGCCGTCAAATTTTCCTAATCTTTTGGCTAATGGTTCAAGTGGTATAGCCGTTGGGATGGCAACAAATATTCCATCGCATAATATAATAGAATTATGTGATGCGGCATTGTGCATTTTAAAAGACCCAAACATATCTGTTGATGAAATCATGCAGGTATTCAAAGGTCCGGATTTTGCTACAGGCGGTATCATCACAAACTCTTTTGATGAGATTGTTGAATTTTATAAACGAGGTAAGGGTCTGTTTCGCCTAAGATCAAGGTGGAAAAAAATACCCGACAAAAATAAGTTTTTAATAGAGATTGTTGAAATACCCTACGGCATACAAAAATCTAAATTAATTGAGAAAATTGCAGAGTTAATTCAAACCAAAAAAATTTCTATTCTAACTGACATTAGGGATAACTCAGCTGAGGATTTATCTATAATTCTAGAACCTAGAAGTAATAATATCCAGGCCGAGATGATAATGGAAGAGTTGTTTTCTTTAACAGATTTACAAGTTAACTTTTCGCTAAATATGAATGTACTGCAAGGGGAAAGTGGTAATATTCCAAAAGTTCTTGATCTTAAATCTGCTATTTCACAATGGCTTGAACATAGATTGGTTGTGTTAAATAGGCATAGTAATTACAGATTAAATAAGATCAATTTAAGAATGGAATTATTGCAAGGTTATATTATTGCTTATTTAAATTTAGATGAAATTATTAGAATTGTTAGAGAAGAGGATAATCCTAAAGAAGAATTAGTAACCACTTTTTCCCTTACCTCGAATCAAGCTGATGCGATTTTAGATATGAAATTAAGGTCATTAAGAAAATTAGAGGAAGCTCAAATCCAATCGGAGTATCAGTCTCTTCTTAAGAGAAAAACTTCACTAGTCCGCTTGTTAAAATCAAAAAACCTTCAGTTAGAGGTGTTGCAGAAACAAGTGGTAGAGATAAAAAATATTTTTAATACTAAGGATTCGTTGGTTGTATTGTCAAAAAGAAGGACTACTTTTGAGTCAGCTATAGAATTTGAACATTTTTCAAGTGATACTAGTAATGAAAAAATAACTATAATTATATCAAATAGAGGCTGGATAAAATCTTATAAAGGCCATGGTATTGATAAAGATAATTTTACACTTAAAAATGATGATTATATCGAATCGATGTTAGAAGTACTTTCTTCTGATAAAATTATAATGTGTTCTGATAATGGACGTTTTTACACTATAGCTGTAAATAAAATTAACAATGAAAAAGGCCCAGGTGAGCCGATACGCTTATTATTTGATATCAAACAAGAAGAAAATATTATTAATAGCTTCGTCCTAAAAATTGATTTGAATATCTTTTTAGTCACATATTTAGGAAAAGGGATGGTAGTAAATCAAAAATCACTAATCTCATTTACTAGAAAAGGGAAACAAATTTTTGAATTATCGGCATACGATCATTTAATTTCTGCAAAAGAAATAAATGGCGATTATTTCGCTCTATTAAATAATGATAATAAGTTAATAGTATTTCCTGTGGAGGATATAAAGATTTCAACTAAAGGCTCTGGTATTACTTTTCAAAAATTAAAGGATGGTTTTATTTTGGATTGTATTTCTTTTTATGATGGCAATGGTTTGCAAATGTATAATGAAAAAAATAAAAAGTTTATAATTAAAGATATTATTAATTGGAAGTCAGCTAGAGCAAGAGCTGGCAAGGTTCTGCCAAAAGATTTCAAGGGGCGGATAAGTTTTACCACTAAGAGAAATATAAAATAATCGTCATTGGTTAGTTATATGTAGTGTTCTTGTTGGATAAGCAAAACCAATATTCATTTCTTCAAACTTATTAAAAATTGCTAAATTTATTTGCTGTTGAATATTCATATATTCTAAATAATCTGGTATTTGAACATAATACACAATTTCAAAATCAAGAGATGAGTCGCCAAAATTTATGAAATGAGCTCGATCAAATTTTGCATTTTCAATATCAGTAATTATTTCTTCAAGAATCTTAGGTATTTTTAATAATGTTTTATGTTTGGTTTCATATATTATTCCTATAGTAAATAATATCCTTCTTTCTTTCATTCTTTTGTAATTGCTAACCCGTGAAGATAGCAAGTCTGCATTAGAGCATATAAGCTCTTCGCCAGAAAGGCCTCTTATTCTTGTTGTTTTTATGCCTATGTGTTCAACAGTTCCTTTTACATCATTAACTACGATATAATCTCCAATGACAAAAGGTTTGTCTAAAACAATTGCTAGAGATGCAAATAAATCGCCTAGTATGTTTTGAGCAGCTAGAGCTATTGCTATGCCACCTATACCTAAACCGGCTATTAAAGCTGTTATATCAATCCCTAAATTATCAATGCACAATAGAGTTGCTATAGACCAGATTATTGACTTAGACACAAAATGAATCAGGGAAACAGCATTTTTTACTTGTTCTTTGTCAATTAGATTTAGATTATTTTTTTTATCTATAATTAAATTGCTTAAGCCATCAAGTACATAAGCAACTTGCATGAAGGCAAGTATAGGTATAAGTAAGCTCGTTAATTCTGTTATACTATCATTTGTATAAAATAATGATAATGGGTATAAAAAAGAAATCATAAAAATGAATTGATTTTTTATTCGAGAAAATATTACCCTAACGATATTATCTACGCTACTATCTTTGTCTGTAACCCTCTTAAGCGCATAATTTTTAAGGTATCTGGAGGCTAAGAATACCGAGCTAGAAATTAATAAAAAAATTAAGAATACGGTTGCTTCATCAATAAAATTACTAAATAAAATTTCTTCTATTAAATTTTGCATTTTCTCTCTCTATGAATTATTTAACTTGATCGCTATCTCTAAAGCCGAATATGTTAAGATACCATCTGCTCCTGCTCTTTTGAATGAAATTAATGATTCTTCCATAATTCCGTTAAAGTCAAGCCATCCATTTTCAGATGCTGCACGCATCATAGAATATTCTCCAGAGACTTGATATGCAAAAATTGGAATATTAAATTCATTCTTTATTTTTGTGATTATATCAAGATAAGGCATGCCAGGTTTAACCATTACCATGTCAGCACCTTCTGAAATATCTAGAGCTGTCTCTTGAATTGCTTCTCTTGAATTTGCTGGGTCCATTTGGTACGATTTTTTATTACCTAATAGTTTTTGAGATGATTGTATGGCATCTCTAAATGGCCCATAAAAACTTGATGCGTATTTGGCTGCATAAGACATTATTTGCGTATCTTTAAAGCCTTCCTCTTCAAGAGCATTCCTTATGCATATTATTCTACCATCCATCATATCTGACGGTGCTATAATATCACAGCCTGCTCTGGCTTGGGTTATTGATTGCTTAATAAGTATATCAATTGTTTTATCATTATCAATCTTACCATTAATTAACAGTCCGTCATGCCCATGTGTTGTAAAGGGATCTAAAGCAATATCGGCTATAATTCCAATATTCGGTACTTTATTTTTGATTTCTGAAATTGAGCGACATATAAGATTATCCTTATTATAAGATTCTTTTCCATCCTCTGATTTTAGCTTATCTTCAATGACAGGAAATATAGCAACAGCTGGTATTCCTAATTCGTAAGCTTGATTGCATATTAATACTGCTTTATCGATCGTGTGTCTAAAGACATTTGGCATTGATTCAATTTTTTCACTTTCACTATTACCTTCTTTTATAAATAGGGGTAATATTAAATCATTAACGCTAAGATTATTTTCTTTTATAAGATTTCTAGACCATTCAAATTTACGATTTCTTCTCAATCTAATAAGAGGGAAGTTATTAAAGCTATTTATTGAATTATTAAAAGTCATTTTATTGTTACTACATCTTTGCGTTTACTGTACTAAATGAAATATATTATTAACCCGATCTTTAATCTTTTTTATTATAATAGCAATTTTATAATAGCAATTTGAATTGTATATCATTATAATTAAGTTTTGTTAATACAATATAATATATTGTCAATGACACAATCGCACTTAAAAGTTTTTGTGAAAAACATGTTCCTAATTAATAGTATGAAAAGAATAAATTTTTTAATTATATTATTCTTATTTATTTTAATATCTTTATTTTCTTTTATAAATCCACTATTGGCAAACGAAAACGAAGGTGTGATAAGTAGTTTCTTTAATTCTATTAACAGATCTAGTGATAATCCTAATTTTGATCTAGATTTTAATAAAATCTTATCGGAAGATTCTGCTCTTAGTAGTTTTATAGATAACAACAATATACTAGAGGAAAGTGATTATGATTCTGGTAATTCTATTTCCTCAGATTACCCGAGATCTTTTTTGACACATGATGGATATTTATCATTAATATCTGCAATAAAAAAATATCAGTCTATAAAAAATAACGGAGAATGGCCTTATACTAATCCAAATTTGACGTTTGAATTTGGTGATACTCATAAAAGTATACCTGATATAAAAAAAAGGTTAAGCATAACAGGGGACATGATCCAAGGAATTGGCTTAGATTCAGTTTTTGATATATTCTTAAAATACGGTTTAATTCACTTTCAGAAAAGACATGGATTAATTGCTAACGGTGAAATTAATACAGAAACCCTCAAAGCGATGAATGTCTCTGTAGATAAAAGACTTTCTCAGCTCGATAGAAATAAGTGGAGAATTTTAAATTCCATATCAGAACTAAAAGATAAGCATATAATTGTAAATATACCAAGCGCTGAATTATTTGCAATAAAAGATGGAAGGATTGATTTGCTTTCAAAAGTTATTGTAGGAAAAATTGATAGACCCACTCCGTTGATATATAGCAATATTTATGAGTTTAATTTTTATCCTTATTGGCATATTCCAAAAAGTATAATAAAGAAAGACGTAATAAAAGCTGTTTTAGCAGATTCTGATTATTTGAAAAATAATAATATACGTATTTTTCAGGATTATAGCTATCAAATAGAAGTTGATCCTAAATATTTAAACTGGAATTCCGAAGAACCTGCAGTTTATAAATTCAGACAAGACCCTGGAGATCAGAATGCAATGGGTTTTGTTAAAATAAATTTTGATAATAAGCACTCTGTTTACTTGCATGATACTCCAAAAAAATCATTATTTAATAATGTCTTACGTGCCAATAGTTCTGGTTGTGTTAGGATACAAAATATTGATGATTTGATAATTTGGATCTTAGCCGAACAAGATAATTGGGATATGGAAAAATTAAATAATATTATACAAAAACAAAACACCGCAAATGTTTCCCTTAAAGATCAGATGCAAATACGCATAACTTATTTAACTGCCTGGGCTGAAAAGAGTGGTTTGGTTCATTTTAGGAGGGACATATATAAAAAGGATATGATTGGCTTGGATGCTTGATAATATTTAATGGTTTCTACATAATTAATTAAGATGAAAATCTGTTAAATATAATTAAAATGTTTGTAATTTTAGTTAGGAGATATTAGTTATATTAATTATATATTAATTGGATTTTTTTAACATGGCTATCAATTATAATTCTGCAATAGAATTAGCTCTATCTTCAATAAAAGCTGAAGGAAGATATAGAACTTTTGCTGATATCACGCGTTTGGCTGGTAATTTTCCAAAAGCTACTTTACATAACAGCAAAGATAAAAAAGAAATAACCGTATGGTGCTCCAATGACTATCTCGGTATGGGGCAAAATTTAAAAGTACTCAAAGGAATCGAGAAAGCTTTGTATTTAGTGGGAGCTGGTTCTGGTGGAACAAGAAATATATCTGGTACAACGCACTATCATGTAGAATTAGAGAAAGAGTTATCGTTACTTCATCAAAAAGAATCTTCGTTACTTTTTACATCTGGATATGTTGCTAATGAGGCTGCATTATCAACACTTTCAAAATTAATACCTGGTTTAGTTATACTCTCTGATGAAAATAATCACGCTTCAATGATTGCAGGAATTAGAAATGGTAGGGCTAGAAAAGTTGTATTTAAGCATAATGATTTGATTGATCTGCGGTTAAAATTATCTGAATTAGGAGAAGATATTCCAAAAATTATTGTTTTTGAATCTGTTTATTCAATGGATGGAGATATTGCTCCAATTAAAGAAATATGTGATTTAGCAGATGAATACAATGCCCTAACTTATATTGACGAAGTGCATGCGGTAGGGTTGTATGGAAACCATGGTGGCGGTATAGCTGAAAAAGAAAACCAATTATCTCGTTTGGATATTATAGAAGGAACTCTAGCAAAGGGATATGGATTGGTAGGGGGGTATATATCTGCAAAAGCTAACATAGTTGATGCAATTAGGTCTTATGCTCCTGGTTTTATTTTTACAACCTCACTCCCACCGGCACTGGTTGCAGGGGCGATAGAGAGTGTTAAACATTTAAAATATAGCAAAATAGAGAGAGAAATAATGCATGCAAATGTATCGTACTTAAAGCAGTCTCTAATTTCTAATGAATTACCTGTTATTAAAAATAATAGTCACATTATACCATTGTTAATTGGTGATCCTGTTTTAACTAAAAAAGTTACGGATCAATTATTAGAATTGTATTCTATATATGTTCAACCTATTAACTACCCAACTGTTCCTAAGGGAACTGAAAGATTGAGAATAACCCCTAACCCCTCTCATACGAGAGAAGATATGGATTTTCTTGTTAAATCTCTCAATTCATTATGGGAATTAATGGATCTATCAAGGGCAGCATAAAATTTATTTTGTATATTTTTTTAAAATATTACTTAACAGTTATAAAAGTTTAATTTATCATAATTAAAGGAGTTTTGATGGCCGATAAGATAAAAAAATATGATAGTTTTTTTAGTAATTCAGTAAATGATACAGATCCTGAATTATCAAAAATAATTAATATGGAATTGCGCAGACAGCAAGATGGTATCGAGCTCATTGCATCTGAGAATATTGTTTCAAAAGCTGTTCTTGAAGCACAAGGTTCTGTTTTAACAAATAAATATGCAGAAGGTTACCCTAACAGAAGATATTATGGTGGTTGTGTGTATGTTGATCAGTCAGAAACACTGGCAATCGAAAGAGCGAAAGAATTATTTAATTGTGATTTTGCTAATGTTCAACCGCATTCTGGATCTCAGGCTAATCAGGCTGTAATGCTTGCTTTGCTTTATCCGGGTGATGTTGTTATGGGTATGAGTCTAGCTGCAGGAGGTCATCTTACTCATGGAGCGAAGCCTAATTTATCTGGCAAGTGGTTTGAATCAGTTCAATACGGGGTCAGGGCAGATGACCATTTAATTGATTTTGATGAAATTCAAAATTTAGCTTATGAAAAAAAACCAAAAATTATAATTGCAGGAGGATCTGCTTATCCAAGAATTATTGATTTTGCAAGATTCCGTCAAATAGCAGATAGTGTTGGCGCATATTTATTGGTTGATATGGCACATTTTTCAGGATTGGTTGCAGGTGGAGCTTATCCAAGTCCATTCCCTTATGCTGATATTGTAACTACCACGACGCATAAGGTCCTTAGGGGGCCAAGAGGTGGAGCTATACTTACTAATAGCGAAGAAATATCAAAAAAGATTAACTCTGCTATTTTTCCTGGTTTGCAAGGGGGGCCTTTGTGCCACGTTATAGCAGCTAAAGCTATTGCTTTTCTAGAGGCCTTGCAGCCCGAATTCAAGGATTATGCAAGTTCTGTTGTTAAAAATTCAGTCGTATTAGCAAAAACGATAAAAGAAAGAGGCTATGATATTGTTTCGGGAGGAACTGATACCCATCTTTCTTTAATAGATTTGAGGCCAAAAAAATTAACAGGAAAGGTAGCGGAAAAGGCATTAGAGAGAGCTGGTATTACTTGTAATAAAAACGGTATTCCTTTTGATCCAGAGACACCTTTTGTAACTTCTGGCATTAGATTAGGGACGCCCGCTGCAACCACTAGGGGATTTGGCGCAGGTGAGTTTGAGAAGGTTGGCCATATGATCGGTGATGTATTAGATGGTTTGGCTGAAAATGGAGAGAATAATCACAAAGTAGAAAATGAAGTTTCTGAAGAAGTTAGAGAGTTATGTAAGTTATTTCCGATATATATAACTTAATTTTATAATAGGTAAAAAAATGCGTTGTCCTTATTGCACTAATATTGATACCCAGGTAAAGGATTCCAGGCCTACAGAAGATAATTCATCCATTCGCAGAAGAAGATCTTGCCCTGGATGTGGGGGGAGATTCACAACATTTGAACGTATTCAACTAAGAGAATTATCGGTAATAAAAAGAAACGGTAGAACAATTCCGTTTGATAGAGATAAATTAATTAGGTCAATTCAAGTTGCTGTTAGAAAAAGGCCTGTTGAGAATGATCATCTTGAGAAAATGGTAACCGGTATTGTTAGGCAATTGGAGAATGCAGGAGAATCAGATGTCCATTCGGATGTAATCGGGCGACTTGTAATGGAAGGTCTTAGACAACTTGATGATATCGCTTATGTGAGATTTGCATCTGTATATAAGAATTTTCGTGAAGTAAAAGATTTTGAAGAATTTATTGAAGAATTTTCTGATAATTCTTCCGACTAATTTATTTCCTTGAATATAAACTCTGTGTTCATAATATAAAATATATAATATTTGTTAAATTAGGAACCTAAGATAATGCCAAACAATTTGATAGATGAAAAATATATGCGAATTGCGTTATCTTTATCGAAAAGAAATGAAGGAAAAGTATGGCCAAACCCATCTGTTGGCTGTGTAATAACGAATGGGACAGGGGTCTCTGGTAATCCTATTATCGTCGGTACAGGATGGACTCAAATGGGAGGTCGTCCTCACGCAGAGATTGTTGCATTGAAGCAAGCAGGTGCATTATCCGTTGGTTCAACTGTTTATGTAACCTTGGAGCCTTGTTCTCATTTTGGCGTTACTGGTCCATGTGTTAAAAGTTTAATCTCCTCTAATGTAAAAAAAGTTGTTTCTGCAATGAAGGATCCTAACCCTAAAGTTAACGGAAGCGGATACGCGTTATTAAAGGAAAATGGGATAGAGGTTATTCATGGTTGCTTGGAAAGGGAAGCTGAAGAGATACAGAAAGGCTTTATAACAAACATGCAAAATTCTAGGCCATGGATTTCAATTAAATTAGCCTTCTCCTCTGATATGAAAATAGGAAAACATAAAGCGAAAAGAGTAAAGATTACTAATGCAGAATCCGATGTATATACGCATGTATTAAGATCAAAATATGACGCAATATTAATCGGCAGCAATACCTACAGGAACGATAACCCTAATTTAACTGTAAGATTATCTGGGTTAAGTGATTATTCTCCAATAAGAATTGCCCTCTCATCGAGAGGTGATATTATAAATTCAACAGGATTATTTAAAGAGATTGAAAAAGCTCCTTTGTGGGTTTTTGTTAGCAATGAGATAGAAAATAAAACTTTTAATAATCTTAATAAAAAGGGTGCAAAAGTTATAAAAATGATTACAAATCAAAATCATCAATTTGATTTAGATAAAATTTTTAATAAATTAGCGAGTTTCGGTATAAATAATATTCTCGTAGAAGGCGGAGCATCCTTAGTAGATAGTATGTTTAAATTGAATCTAGTTGACGATATGTACTTGTTTAAAAGTGATAAAATAATTGGAGATAGTGGTGTTAGTCTAGATAATATTACTAAAATTGATAATAAAATTGTAAATAATTTATTCCAAAAATTTTCTGTAAAGTGTTTTGGAAACGATAAGGTATATTACTACAATAAATCGAAAGTTTAGCTATGTTTAGTGGAATAGTGAATGAAGCAGGTATAATTAAAGATATTTTTTCTGAAAATCACCAACAAAAAATGAGTATTTTTACAAAAAATATAACTGATATCGTTATTGGATCATCTATTTCCTGCGCAGGCGTATGCCTAACAGCTACTGATATTAACAAGGTTTCGGATGGTTTTATATTTGATGTTTATGTTTCTCCTGAAACTTTATCAAAAACAACTTTAAAAACATATAGAAATGGTTTTAGAATCAACCTAGAAAGATCTTTGTGTATGGGAGATGAAATTGCAGGGCATATGGTTCAGGGCCATGTTGATACTACTGTTAAGATAACTAAAGTTATTCAAGACTACGAATCAACAAGGTTTTATTTTGAATTAAGTGATTACTTGGATAATTTTATTGTCCCAAAGGGATCCGTTTCTTTAGACGGAACATCTTTGACTGTCAATGAGGTTAGTGAAAGAGAATTTGGTGTTAGTATTATACCGTATACTAAAGATGTTACCACTTGGAATGAGAAATGTATAAATGACTTTGTAAATATAGAAGTAGATATGTATGCTAGATATATAAGAAAACAATTAATTAAGCTGGAAAAATAATGAGTTATGTTTTAATCGTTGAATCACCGTATTACAAATCTATTTCGGATGAATTGTTGTTAGGTGCAAAAAAAGAATTAGAAGAAAAAAAGGTTCAATACAAACATGTTATCGTTTCTGGTGCTTTAGAAATTCCCCAAGCTATTGCGT
Organism: Rhodobiaceae bacterium; assembly: GCA_018651345.1. Taxonomy (GTDB): domain Bacteria; phylum Pseudomonadota; class Alphaproteobacteria; order Rhizobiales; family TMED25; genus CAJIYR01. Next base: position 44,856 of record JABIEF010000071.1, on the reverse strand, counting down.
TTGCAATAAATAGTAAGATGAAATTCGATGGCGTTATTGCATTAGGTTGCGTTATTAGAGGTGAAACTTCACATTATGAAATCGTAAGTGTTGAATCTGCTAGGTCTATTATGAGCTTGGCGATTAACAATAATATTCCAATAGGAAACGCAATACTTACGGTAGATTCTATGGAGCAAGCAAAGGTTAGGGCACACCATAAGGGTCGCAATAAAGGTGGAGATGCTGCTCAGGCATGTTTAAATTTGATAAATCTAAAAGCGATATTATGAATAAGGGAAGCACTATTAGATCAAGAAGCATAACGAGATTAATAGTAGTGCAATCTTTATATCAAATGGATATTGCTGGAACGGATAAGAAGATAATAATAGATAACTTTTCAGACAGAGTTGTCTTAGATGATATAAAAAATAATTTATTAAAATCAGCAGATAAAGTATTCTTTAATGACTTGATAGAAGGGGTGGTTAGAGCCCAACAAAAGATAGACCCAGAAATTGATAGCAATCTGCCTCAAGATTGGAAGCTTTCGAGAATAGACATAACTTTAAGGGCTATATTTAGGGCAGCTACATTTGAGCTTATGTACAGACTAGATGTACCATTTAAAGTCATAATCAATGAATATATAGAGATTACAAATTCTTTTTACGATCAGAAAGAGCCAGATTTAGTTAATGGCGTCTTGGATAGTATAGCTAATAAATTTAAAAGAGTAATTTAGAATTAGTCAAAGACATTACAATGGACGAAAGAAAGATAATAAAAAATTTATTCGTTAATCTTGCAACAAATCCAGGGGCTCTAAATTTGGATGACGATGCAGCTTTCTTGGCGGCTGACAAAAATAAAGATTCTATTATTACTCAAGATACTTTAATTAGTGGTGTGCATTTCCACTCACATGACTCACCATATAATATTGCCAAGAAAGCTATTAGAGTTAATGTATCTGATTTGATAGCAAAAGGAGCAACCCCTTATGTATATTTCTTATCTATCGGCATTCCAAAAAACATTAATACACATTGGTTAGAATTATTTGCCTCTGGTTTAAAAGATGATCAGGAAAAATATAGTATATCTCTATTAGGCGGGGATACTGTCTCTTCTCCAAATGACATACATATAACTATCAACATGGTTGGGCTCATTCCAAAAAATAAGATGGTTAGAAGATCCGGTGCAAATATTAACGACAACCTTTATGTATCAGGCTGTATTGGAGATAGCGCCCTAGGTTTATCGATTTTAGATGACGTATCTTTAGCTTCTAATTTGAGCGCAATATCAAAAAATTACTTAATTGATAGTTATTACCTTCCGGATCCCCCAATAGATATGATTAGGGTTATAAATGATTTTGCTACAAGTTCTATGGATGTGTCCGATGGTTTGTTAGGCGATATAAAACTTTTAATAAAATCATCTTCTGTGTCAGCAAAAATTAATTTAAAAAAGATACCAGTTTCTCTTCCTGCCAATGAATTAATCAATAATCATACATTTTTATTTCAAAAGGCGATTAATGCAGGGGATGATTATCAGGTATTATTTACTGTACCTGTAGATAAAATTAAAGAATTAGAATCTTATTGTTGCAGCAACAATCTAATTGTTACCAATATTGGCTCTATAATTAAAACAATTGGTGAAAATGAACTATTCGATGAGTTTGGTAAATCAATGATTGATAGCAAGGAAAGGTTTAAGCATTTCTAACCTTAAGTAATCTCTTGTGATGTTATTTTTTTGAATTAATATTTGTTTAATAGTAACTGTATGTGCAGTGAAAAATTAATTCTTGTTAAAATGTAATTAAATTAGTGCAATATTTTGTCAATTGTTCTAAATAATATATTTAAAATCTAGAAAATTATATTTTTTAGATTAATTCTTTTTCGTTTACCATAATTTTTTTAAAAATAGGAAAAATAAAATGAGCTCAATAATTTGGATAGTAATATTATGTGGAGTATTTGGTATACTCTATGGAGCGTGGGCTAGTAAGTCTATAATGGCAGCTAGTGCAGGTAATGATAAAATGCAAGAAATTGCCAAAGCAATTCAAGAAGGTGCGGGTGCTTACTTAAAGAGACAATACTCCACAATAGCAATTGTTGGTGTAGTGATTTTTGTACTTCTTGCTTACCTTCTAGGGATAATTGTGGCAGTAGGATTTGCAATAGGGGCTATTTTATCAGGGATAGCAGGTTTTATTGGAATGCTGGTTTCTGTTAGAGCTAATGTTAGAACAGCTCATGCCGCAAGTGTTAGCCTGGGTGATGGTCTCTCTATCGCTTTTAAATCTGGATCTGTAACAGGAATGTTAGTTGCCGGATTAGCTTTATTGTCCGTTAGCTTATATTATGCTTTTTTAACAAAATTTATGGGTATTTCTTTTGACGATAGAATTATTGTTGATGCATTAGTTGCATTAGGTTTTGGTGCTTCTTTGATATCTATATTTGCCCGTCTTGGTGGTGGAATATTTACAAAAGGTGCCGATGTTGGTGGAGATTTAGTTGGTAAAGTAGAAGCAGGAATTCCTGAAGATGATCCTAGAAATCCAGCTACTATTGCTGATAACGTGGGTGATAACGTGGGAGATTGCGCTGGAATGGCGGCCGATTTATTTGAAACATATGCTGTATCAGTAGTTGCAACAATGGTTTTGGCATCTATTTATTTTTCAACTGCTACGTATGGTGAAGCTATAATGTTGTATCCATTAACAATTGGTGCTGGTTGTATTTTAACATCCGTAATAGGAACTTTCTTTGTTAAATTAGGTAAAAGTCAATCGATAATGGGAGCCTTGTATAAAGGTTTCTTTGTTACTGGTATTTTATCTCTTGTAGTTCTTTATCCTATTACAGAATACATGATAGGAATGGAAACAGCTATATCAACCCCGAGTGGTTCTTTTAACGGAATGAGTTTATTTCTTTGTGGTGTAAGTGGTTTAATAGTAACAACTTTAATTATAGTTATTACCGAATATTATACAGGCACAAATTATAGGCCAGTTCAATCTGTTGCCGCGGCATCTCAAACCGGTCACGGAACAAACGTTATTCAAGGGCTTGCTATGTCACTAGAAGCAACTGCATTGCCTTCGTTGGTTATAATGGCTGGAATAATTGTTACATACTCTCTTGCAGGCTTATTTGGAATTGCAATAGCTGTTACTACAATGTTAGCCGTTGCCGGTGTTGTTGTTGCTCTTGATGCTTTTGGTCCAGTTACGGATAATGCTGGTGGTATTGCTGAAATGGCAGATCTACCACAGGAAGTTAGGGATACTACCGATGCACTTGATGCGGTAGGCAATACAACAAAAGCGGTTACCAAAGGTTATGCTATCGGATCAGCAGGACTTGGAGCTTTAGTTTTATTTGCAGCTTATACTGAAGACTTAAATTTCTTTACAACCAATTCAGATAAATACCCTTATTTTGAGGGCGTTCAAGTTGATTTTGCTTTATCCAATCCATATGTAGTTGTTGGTCTTTTGCTTGGAGGATTAATGCCGTATTTATTTGCTTCTATGGGAATGACTGCGGTAGGTAGAGCAGCGGGATCTGTTGTTGAAGAAGTAAGAAGACAATTTAAAGCTGACCCAGGAATATTAAAAGGAACTTCTAAGCCAGATTATGCAAGAGCTGTTGATATGCTTACAAAATCTGCTATTAAAGAAATGGTTATACCTTCAATGCTTCCAGTTTTAACCCCGATCTTATGTTTCTTTATAATTAATGCTATAGATGGAAAGGCTGCTGCTTTTTCAACTTTAGGAGCTATGTTACTTGGAACTATTGTAACTGGACTATTTCTTGCCATATCAATGACTGCAGGAGGTGGAGCTTGGGATAATGCTAAGAAACTAATTGAAGATGGTAAGTTTGGTGGCAAAGGATCAGAAGCTCATAAAGCTTCAATTACTGGTGATACAGTAGGAGATCCATACAAGGATACAGCTGGACCAGCTATTAATCCTATGATAAAAATTACCAATATTGTTGCTTTATTGCTTTTAGCGATATTAGCTCATTAGTATTTTTTGGTTAAATTTAATTCTGCGTCACATAAAATTCGTGACGCAGAATTAAAATGCTCCTTTACCTAATGATTCAGCGTTAGTATATCTTCCAACATCATCAAATAGATCTTGAAGTAAAGTTAGCTCAGTTCCTCTCGATATAGTTCTTCTATTTATATAGTCAAAGACTTTTCCGTCATTAAGACCGTAATTATAAATATTTTGTATAACTTCGTTATCATCAAATTGAATGCTAAAAATATTTCTTTCGATTTCTTTGGGGGACATGAATCCATTTTTTTCAAATTTACTAGAAAGGTAATAATAAGTCTCTCCATTGATAGTTGTGATATAAGATGGAGAACCCATTATATTTTTGACACTATTCTTTTTCATTCCGATATTTATTTGCTCAAAAACACCTTTGTCTGCTACATATCCCCTATTGATAATCTGAGATGAACAAGAGCAAGATAAAGATATAATTAATAGAATTGCAAATTTCTTTAAACGCATTTTTTTAAACTCTATATTTGAAATTAATTTTATATATATTATATATAAATGCAGTTACTGTAAAAGATTATAAAAATATAATTTATTAATAATGATAGATAACATAAAATGTTCAATTTTTTTAAAAAAAATGATTCACATTATTCTATATATGCAAAATTTGCCTCTTTATCACGTAATGAAAATCTATATATAAAATTTAAAGTTCCTGACACAATAGATGGCAGGTATGAAATGCTCATGGTAAATATTATTTTAATTATAAGAAGATTAAAAAAAGAGAAAGATGATAATCTTTCGCAACTTGTACTTGATCTAATGTTTTCTGATATAGACCAGGCTCTAAGAGAATCGGGGGTTGGAGATTTATCTGTTCCAAAACGTATGAAAAAAATTGGTGAAGCTTTTTATGGAAGAATATCGAGTCTTGATAAAATTCTACAATCAAAATATTTAAACAACGAATTGATTAATTATTTTAAACGTAATACTTTTTGTGATTCTAACGCGCATGACATTGAGTGTGAAAGGCTTTCAGAGTATACAATAAATATGATTCATTTTCTAGATTCCCTGACTCTGGACAAGATTATTGAAAATTCCTATGTATTTCCCGATAGCATATGGATGAAGAATTAAACTTCTATAATAATAATTTGCATTAATAGTCACTGTATAAATTGTTTTTTAATATTACTTGTTGGTTATATAATATAGTATTAATTGATAAACTTTGATTATTTAAATAAATTAAGATTAGCATGGTAAAACCAATAATAATTGCTATTGATGTAATGGGTGGGGATAACGATGGTTCGTTTATATTGCCAGGTTTAGCTTTGTCATATGTTAGAAACCCTGATGTAAGGTTTATACTATACGGTGATGAAAAAAAAATTCAAAAAAATTTACTCGAATTTAAAGAGTTAAGTGAAGTTTCTACTATTGTAAATTCTACTATTTCAATTGGTATGGCGGAAAAGCCAGGGCTAGCATTAAAACGTGGAAGAAATCATTCTAGTATGTGGCAGTCAATCAATTCAGTAAAAATAGGTGAAGCTGATTTTGTTGTTTCTGCAGGTAATACCGGTGCTTTGATGGCAATGTCAAAAATAATATTAAGAACTATGGCAAATATACAAAGACCGGCTATTGCTGCTATTTGGCCAACAATAAAGGGTGAATCTATTGTTTTGGATGTCGGTGCAACTATTGGGGCCGATGCAAATCAATTAGTAGATTTTTCGGTACTTGGTGCGTCGATGGCACAGTCAATTTTTAATATATCAAGGCCGTCGGTTTCGTTATTAAATATAGGCGTTGAAGAGGTTAAGGGCTTGGAGCAAATACGCGATGCAAGTAACATATTATCTAATAATGATTTATTTTTTAATTATCAAGGGTTTGTAGAGGGAAATGACATTGGAAAAGGTGAGGTAGATGTTGTGGTTATGGAAGGTTTTAATGGTAATATAGCACTTAAAACAGCCGAAGGAACTGCAAAACAAATATCTGAATATTTTAAATCGGCAATAAATAGGTCGCTTTTATCAAAAATAGGTTATTTTATTGCAAGTTCTGCTTTTAGAGCACTGAAAGATAAAATGAATCCTAGTAAAGTTAATGGTGGTGTTTTTTTGGGTCTTAATGGAATTGTTATAAAAAGTCACGGTTCAACTGATCCCATAGGATTTGCCTCTGCAGTGGATTTAGGTATCGATATGTCAAGATCTAACATTTTAGATAAAATAAGAAATAATATAAATGATTTTCGTCTGTTGCAATAAAGTAGAAAAGTGAGTATTAAATTTGATTAAATCAATAATAAAGGGCAGTGGCTCTTATCTTCCTGAAAAAGTATTAACGAATCACGATATTGCCAAAATGGTTGATACAAGCCACGAATGGATATTTGAAAGAACAGGAATTACACAAAGACACATAGCTTCTGATAACCAGTTTACTTCAGATTTAGCATATGAAGCTGCGCTAAAAGCTATTGAAAGCTCCGGGATACATGCAAATGAATTAGATTTAATTTTATTGGCTACATCAACCCCTGACCAAGTCTTTCCATCTACAGCGGTCAAAGTTCAGCATATGATTGGAGCTAAGGAATCAGCTGCGTTTGACTTGCATGCAGTGTGTAGTGGATTTGTTTATGGACTTACAACTGCAAATGCTTTTATAAAAACAGGAGAGTATAAGAAAATTTTAGTTATAGGTGCTGAGACTTACTCTAGAATTATTAACTGGAAAGATAGATCTACTTGTATTTTATTCGGTGATGGAGCAGGAGCTTTTATTCTAGAAGCAGCAGAGAGTACAGATGATAATTTAAGTGCTGGTATATTGAAAACAAGAATTAAATCAGATGGACAATACGCTGATAAATTGTATTGCAATGGAAGCTCTTCATCTAATGATGAGGATGATCGGTATATTCAGATGAATGGAAGAGAAGTGTACAAGCATGCTGTTGAGAAGCAAACATCAATAGTAAATAGTGTTCTTCTGTCTTCAGGTTTGACTATTGATAAAATTGATTGGTTTGTTCCCCATCAAGCTAATCTTAGAATCCTTGATGCTACAGCAAAAAAATTGAACTTTCCTAAAGAAAAAATAATTATTACAGTTGGAGAACATGCAAATACTTCTTCAGCATCGATACCAATTGCTATGGATTGCGCCATTAAGGATGGAAAAATTAAAAGAGGTGATGTAATTATGCTTGTATCGTTTGGTTCTGGATTTACTTGGGGTGCTACTATTCTAAGGTATTGATAGAAAAGAAATTTATTGACTTATGCGTTTCAAATGAATATTACATTAATTCTATGGGGATTAATTTATGGCTATAAAAACAATAACAAGAAACGATATCGGTAATGCAGTGTATCGAGAAATGGGTCTTTCTCGCAAAGAATCACTTGAGATTGTTGAAAACATTATTCAAAAAAATATTGCTAGTTTAGAAAATGGACAAAACATTAAAATTTCTGCTTTTGGATCTTTTTTGCTGAGGATAAAAAAGCAAAGAATAGGTAGAAACCCTAAGACAGGTGTAGAGGCTATAATAAGCCCTAGGAAAGTCGTTGTTTTCCGTCCTAGTACTATTCTTAGAAAAAAAATTAATAAATCAATTTTTTAATCTTGTCTTAGAAATAAATATATCTATTATAAATATAGTATATTTGGAGTAAAAACGTGAAAAGTATCCACGCATTTAAAACGATAAGCGAAGTATCATCGGACTTGGGTGTTCATCAGCATATATTACGTTTTTGGGAAAAAAGGTTTCCTCAAATAAAACCTATGACAAGAGCTGGTGGAAGAAGACATTATAGGCCTAATGACGTTAAGTTGTTGAAAACAATAAATAAATTATTATACGTAGACTCATATACAATTAAAGGTGTCCAAAAACTATTCAAGGACCATGGGGTATCTTATGTAATGTCATTATATGATGGTAAGGATAAAGATTATATTACCAAGACAGAAATTGAAAAAGATGAAATAAAAAATGATCAAGTTATTTTTTTCAAGAATGATTTATTTGATGAGGTTAGTTCTAGCTCTGAGGATAGTAAAGTTCATGAGAATGTAAATGAGATTGAAAAAAATATTTTAAATATTGATAATGTTAATTATAAAACGGGTGTAGTGAAGGCAATAAAGGAACTTAAATTAATTAGAGATATATTAGCAAGCGCATCCTAATAAATATAAATTATAGCTATTTTTCTATTTTTTTCATTATAATCATAACCGGAATTATCCATACAATACCAGAGATACCGTAATATACTGTTTGTAGTATAGCTGAAGTTTGATTTAAGATTTCTGTACCAATTTTCATAGCTATTAATGCATATATAATAAGATATAATATTATTATAATTGACCCGATAAGTTTTTTACTTCTTTTTTTCATAAAATTTGTACCTATATTATATATATAATCATTAAACTTTGGCTGACCATGAATGTAAAGATATTAAATAAATCTAATAAATTTTACTATATAAACATTTGGATTTGTTGTGTAATAAGTTCGTTAATATTACTTATTTTAATTGGTGGAATAACACGTCTTACAGACTCAGGGCTTTCTATTACAGAATGGAAGCCGATAAGTGGCTTTCTGTTGCCCTTCAGTCAAGTTGCATGGGAATTAGAATTTTCAAAATATAAGTTGATACCCGAGTTTTCTGCTGTTAATTCAACAATGATACTATCTGAATTTAAGATAATTTATATGTGGGAGTGGGGGCATCGGTTTTTTGCAAGAATAGTTGGTTTTATTTTTTTGTTTCCATTTATTTTTTTTATAATAAAACGTAAATTCAATACCAAACATTTATTATCACTATCATTAGCTCTTTTTCTTGGAATTTTACAGGCTTTTGTTGGCTGGTATATGGTTCAGAGTGGGTTGAATCAAGGTGTTGATGTAAGTCAATATAGATTAGCCTTGCACCTAGCAATACCTTTTTTAATTATAGCAATTCTTGTATTTTTTATATTACAGTTAAACGATAAGCCAAGAGAAATACAAAGCGGTCAAAGGCATCTTAAATTAATCGGTTTTTTAATACTTATTTTGATTTATTTACAAATAATACTGGGTGCATTCGTTTCCGGGATCAAGGCTGGTTTATCTTATAATACTTGGCCTTTAATGTCTGGTAAAATTATTCCAAAGGGTTTGTTTGTAATTGAAAAATGGTATCTAAATTTTTTTGAAAATCCTTTAACAGTTCAATTTGATCACAGAATGTTGGGGTATAGTATATTTTTAATTGTTTTTTTAAATTGGTATTATTTATTCTTACGTTACAGGAAGACTGTTATAGAAAGATCAGCGCTATTATTATTTTTATTTATCACACTTCAAGTGATGGTTGGGATATTCGTCTTACTTTTTAATGTACCTTTATTATTAGCTTCCATACATCAATGTGGCGCAATAATTATTTTCATAATTGCATTACGCCACGCTTATTTGATGTCATCCTATTAATCTATAATATATTAGATTGCATCTAAAGCTTGTTTTAGATCGCCAATAATATCACTAACATCTTCAATTCCAATAGACAGCCTAACAACGTCTTTTCCTGCTCCCGATGCTTCTTGCTGTTCATCAGTTAATTGACTATGTGTAGTCGATGCTGGATGGATTATTAAGCTTTTTGCATCGCCTATATTAGCTAAATGACTAAACATTTCTACTCCATTTACTAATTTTACTCCGGCATCATATCCGCCTTTTAATCCAAACGTAAATACTGCACCAGTACCGTTAGGGCAATATTTTTTTGCAAGAGATTTATAGTCACTATCATTTAGTCCTGCATAACTTACCCAATCAACCTTTTCATGATTCTGCAGATATTCCGCAACCTTTAAAGCATTTTCTGAATGCTGCTTCATACGAAGAGCAACAGTTTCTATTCCATTTAATATAAGGAATGCGTTGAAAGGTGAAATTGCAGGACCTAGATCTCTTAAAGCAAGGAATCTACATACAATTGCATATGATATTCCCATTTCTCCAAAAGTTTCATGAAATTTATAGCCATGATAGGATGGATTAGGTTCGCTTAAATCTGGGAATTTATCATTTTTTGACCAGTCGAAGTTACCACCATCTACAATGATTCCTCCAACTGAATTTCCTTGACCACCTAAAAATTTTGTTAACGAGTGAACAATTATATTTGCCCCGAAGTCAAATGGTTTGCATAAATAGGGCGTCGCCATAGTATTATCAACTATTAGAGGAATACCTGCGTCTTCTGCGATTCTTGCTATCGGCTCTATGTCGGTAATAATTCCTCCGGGATTAGCTATTGATTCAACAAAAATTGCACGTGTCTTTTCATTAATTAGACTTTTATAACTATCTATATTATTTCCACTTGCCCACTTAACATTCCAATCAAACTTTTTGAATGAATGTGTGAATTGATTTATTGATCCTCCATAAAGTTTGTCAGATGCAATGAATTCGTTGCCAGCACTTAGTAGAGGGTGCAGGGCTATTAATTGTGCTGCGTGACCTGAAGCGACAGCTAAAGCAGCTGTACCGCCTTCTAACGCAGCAACCCTTTCTTCAAGAACCGCCTGTGTAGGATTCATTATTCTTGTGTATATATTTCCAAATGCTTTTCCTGCAAATAAATTAGCAGCATGATCTGTATCTTCAAATACATATGAAGCAGTTTGATAAATAGGAGTCGCTCTTGCTCCTGTTGTAGGATCAGGTTTTGCACCTGCATGGATTGCATTGGTATTGAATCCTTTGGTAGTTTCAGACATTAAATTTCTCCTAATTTTATGATACTTAATAAATAGTTATATCATATATTCTTAATTTATATTTTACTTTTTTAATTGAATGTGTAGAACATATTTACTGTTATTTAGAAATTATTAGTGTAATAATTCTATTGTCAGAATTTTTATTACGTCAGTAAGCTTTATAATTATGAAATAATAGCTTCATAGGGGTTCGTGAATGGGGTTAATTAAAATATTAATATCAGCTGTTATTATTTATATTGCAACTGAACTTAGCAAAAAAACTAATAATGTATTTGTGGCGGCTATTTTGATATCAATCCCCTTTGTATCACTAATAACTTTTATGTGGCTTTATATAGATACCAAGAATACACAGCTGATAGCTAGCCTTTCTAGAGAGATTGTATTTTTAGTCATTCCAACTATACCAATGTTTTTATTGTTAAGTCACATGCTGCTTAAAAATTATAATTTTTATTTATCTTTATTTTCCAGTTTAGCTTTAATGTTATTATCATATTTAATATTATCACTTGTATCGCATTTCCTGTTTTCTTAAAGGGAGAGCTTATTGATATAAAAATGGTATTATAATACCGATAGTTTAATCCATTGTTTTGTATGAGAAAATAATGATATTTTATATAAAACTTATATTGACTTTTTTCTATTACAAGTTTAAGAAAGTAAATTATTAATTAGTAATAAATACAAATTATTAATTAATAAAGATTAATCATATTTAAAAATTTAAACATCAGAGATTACAAAATGGCAACATATTCAGCTAAAGAAGCAGATATAGAAAAAAAATGGATTTTAATTGATGCAGATGGAATTGTTCTTGGTCGCTTAGCATCGCTTATAGCTTCAAATTTACGAGGTAAGAATAAAGTTATTTTTACTCCTCACATGGACTGCGGAGATAATATAATTGTTATAAATGCTGAAAAAGTTCTTTTAACCGGTAAAAAAAGAGAAGATAAAATATATTACTGGCATACGGGTTACCCTGGTGGAATAAAAAGCAAAACAGCTAACGAGATATTAGACGGAAAATTTCCAGAAAGAGTTTTACAAAAGGCAGTTCAGAGGATGATGCCTGGTGGACCTCTTTCAAGAAAGCAGCTAAAAAATTTAAAAATATATGCTGGTAGCAATCATCCACATGAGGCTCAACAACCTCAAATCTTGGATTTTGGTTCACTTAATGTAAAAAATAAACGGAGGGTTTCATAATGTCTACAGAAGAAATTATGGATGTTAGTTTGGAGAACCTAGAATCTAATTTAAATTCATCTAACCTAATATCTGATCCTATAGAGGAACAGATTGTTTATGTAAAAAAAATTGATTCTTTCGGCAGGTCTTATGCTACAGGGAAAAGAAAAAATGCCATAGCTCGTGTTTGGGTTAAGGCAGGTAAGGGGTCTATAATAGTTAACGGAAGAAACTGTGATAAGTTTTTTGCCAGACCTGTATTAAGAATGGTTCTTGAGCAACCATTGGTTGCATTAGAAAAAAAAGGTCAATTCGATATTGTCTGTACTGTTTCTGGTGGAGGTTTATCGGGGCAGGCTGGTGCAATTAGGCACGGCATTTCAAAAGCATTGCTTAATTATGATCCTGATAATAGAAAAGTGCTTAAAAGTGGTGGTTTTCTAACAAGAGATTCAAGGGTTGTTGAAAGAAAGAAATACGGTCGTGCAAAAGCACGTAAGAGTTTCCAATTCTCAAAACGTTAGATTTAAATATTTTGAAGAAATCTCTTTGCCAATATCAATGCATTAATATAAAAATTTTAAATTCTATAAATGTGTAAAGAAATTAATCTTATTTTAGTTTTAAGATTATAACATTTTTACATTAATATTAAACATGTCGTAATATGTTAATGTAACTAATGAGGTTTTTAAATGTCTGACACTATAAATATTGGAATACTTGGTGCTTCTGGTTATACTGGTTTTGATTTAATTCGCCTATCATCGTTACATAGTAATGTAAATATTAAGTATGCTTCTGCAAATACTAATGCCGGTGAGAAAATATCAAATTTTTTTCCACATTTAAATCAATTAAATTTAAATACATTTAAAAAGTGGGAAGATTGTAATTGGGACTCTGTTGATATTATTTTTAGCTGCTTACCGCATGGAAGCTCACAGGATATTATTAAAAATATGCCTACTAGTAATATTATAATAGACCTCTCTGCCGATTTTCGATTAAAAGATCCTGATGTTTATAAAACTTGGTATGGTCGTGACCACGAAGCAAAGAATGATAAAATATTAAGTAAAATTCTAGAATCATCCGTTTACGGTCTTTCTGAATTATATAAAGATAATATTAAATCAAGTAATTTTATTGCTTGTCCCGGGTGTTACCCAACAGCTTCTTTATTATGCCTTGCGCCAGGCGTTAAATCTGGAATGTTAGATGTTAATAATATCATTATTGATGCTAAATCAGGGATTTCTGGAGCCGGTCGTTCTGCTAAAAAAGAATTATTATTCTGTGAAGTAGGTGAGGGTGCAAAACCCTATTCGGTTGCCAACCACAGACATATTCCTGAAATTGAGCAAGAGTTATCTAAGTTATCAAATGATAGTGATGTTAAAATAAATTTTACACCACATCTGGTTCCTATGAGTAGAGGAGAAATTGTTACTATCCATGCTAAATTAATGAATGGGTGTGATTTCAATTCACTATTTGACTTTTATAAGAATAGCTATAAAGAGACACCATTTGTAAAAGTTTTGGATAGTGGTATTAATCCAGATACATTAAATGTCAGAGGTTCTAATATGTGTCATATTGGATTATATAAGGATCGTATGGATAACTCAGTTACTATTATTGGGGTAATTGATAACTTAGTAAAAGGCTCTAGTGGTCAAGCTTTGCAGAATATGAATATTAGAATGGGATGGGATGAAACAATGGGCTTAAATCAAATCGCATTGTTCCCATAATATTTTTGAATAACTGCACAGAAGTAATTTATTCCTTTGAATATGATTTATATTTATCTATAGTTTATTAGTATTATTTGACTTATGAGAGCTGGCAATGAAAGAAGAATTTCACAGAATTAAACAATTACCACCCTATGTTTTTGAGGGTGTTAACCAATTAAAAGCAAAATATCGTACAAAAGGTGATGATATTATCGATTTGGGTATGGGAAATCCTGATATGCCAACTCCTAATCATATTACAGAAAAATTAATTGAAACCGTTAAAAAACCAAAAACAAACAGGTACTCTGCTTCAAAGGGTATTATAGGGCTGAGGAAAGCTCAAGCTGCTTATTATCAAAGACGATTTGGAGTGAAGCTTAACCCTGAAACTGAAGTAGTTGCTACATTAGGCTCTAAAGAAGGTTTTGCTAATATTGCACAAGCAATTACAAAACCTGGGGATATAATTCTTGCTCCAAATCCTACTTATCCAATTCATCAATTTGGCTTTATTATGTCTGGTGGTATTATAAGAAACATGCCGGCATCTCCTGATGAAAAATTTATGATATCTTTGGAAAATGAAGTTTGTAATTCATATCCAAAGCCAAAGGTTTTGGTATTAAATTATCCATCTAACCCAACTTGTATGAGCGCAACGCTGGATTTTTATAAAGATATAATTTCATTCTCAAAAAAACATGAACTAATAGTTCTTTCAGACTTAGCGTATGCAGAAATTTACTTTGAAAATAACCCTCCGCCATCAATATTACAGGTACAAGGAGCAAAAAATATAGCTGTTGAATTCACTTCATTGTCAAAAACTTATTCTATGCCAGGATGGAGAATGGGATTTGCAGTTGGTAATGAAAGAATTATTTCAGCCTTAACTAGAGTCAAGTCTTATCTGGATTATGGCGCTTTTACACCAATACAAGTTGCCTCTGCAGCCGCTCTAAATGGACCTCAAGATTGCATTGAAGACATTAGGCAGGCTTATAAAAAGAGAAGAGATGTACTTGTATCATCATTTGGTAGGGCTGGTTGGGTTGTACCGTCTCCAGATTCTACAATGTTTGCTTGGGCACCAATACCTGATAAGTACAAAGAGTTGGGTTCCTTAGAGTATTCTAAGCTTCTTTTGCAAAATACTAAAGTTGCTGTTGCACCAGGTATCGGTTTTGGTGCAGACGGAGAAGGTTTTGTAAGAATTGCATTAGTTGAGAATGAACATAGAATAAGACAAGCGGCTAAAAATATTAAAAAGTTTTTATTAAATAAGTAGAATATAGAAAATATATTAGAAATGAACCACAGTAAAAATATAACTAAAAATTTAAATATTGGGATAGCAGGCCTTGGCAATGTTGGTGAAGGTGTAATAAATCTACTTCAAAAGAACTCAGAATTAATAGAAAAGAAATTAGAAAAAAAAATTATAATTAAAGGTGTATCGGCAAAGAACAGAAAAAAACAAAGAAATTACAATATTGATACGTACGCTTGGTACGATGACCCTATTGATCTTGCTAGATCAGGAGATATAGATGTATTTATTGAACTTATTGGTGGGGAGGATGGTGTTGCCTTAGAGGCTACACAAGCTGCTATAGAATCGGGAAAACATGTTATTACAGCTAACAAAGCCATGCTGGCAAATCACGGTAATTTTTTAATAGAAATAGCAGAAAAAAGAAAAACCCTCTTATTGTTAGAAGCTGCTGTTGCAGGCGGAATTCCTATAGTAAAACTCTTAAAGGAAAGCCTTTCTTGTAACTCTACAGCTAAAATATATGGTATATTAAATGGTACCTGTAATTATATATTGTCGTCTATGGAAAATAATTCTATTGGGTTTGATGTTTCTTTGAAAGAAGCTCAAAGATTAGGTTATGCGGAAGCCGATCCCTCTTTTGATGTTGGTGGCTATGATGCTGCTCATAAACTTTCTATATTATCAAGCTTAGCTTTTGGTACAAAGATTGATTTTAGTTCAATTCACATAGAGGGGATTGAAAAGATTTCTTTAGATGACATACAGGCGGCAAAAGAACATGGTTATAAAATAAGATTACTTGGTATATCTGAAAAAAAAACATCAGGAATAACACAATGTGTTCAACCGTGCCTCGTATCTGATAAGTCATTGATTAGCTCTATTGATGGCGTTAATAACGCAATAGTTGTGGACGGTAATTTCGTTGGCGCTATTACAATATCGGGCCTTGGGGCCGGAAGCAAACCAACAGCATCTTCTGTTGTTGCTGATATATTTGATATAGCAAATAAATCAACTGTGTCAAATTTAGGTATGCCTACTAATAAAATGAAAGAATTTAAGAAAATAGATGAAGTTGTTGATAACAATCAATATTATATAAGAATGCTTCTACCAAATATTGCTGGATCAATAGCTAGTGTTACAAAATCTATGGCTGAGTATAACATATCTTTGAGCGCAATTAATCAAAGAAATAATGGCAAAAACAATACAAATGATTATGCATCGGTATCCATTATTACTGATATTACAACAAGTGCTAGTGTTAATAAAGTTCTTGACCAAATTGCTAAGAATGGACAAGTTAAAGGAATACCAACGATTATTAAAATTCAACAAACATAGAAGTCTCTGAGAGTACAAAATGAATAAAATCAAAACGAATCTTAATAGAATATTTTCAACAGAACTAGCTCGTGTAACTGAGCGTGCTGCAGTGGCAGCAGCAAGGCATGCAGGTAGAGGGAATGAAAAAGCAGCAGATCAGGCTGCCGTTGACGCTATGAGAAGTGAATTAAATGCATTGGATATCAAAGGAACTGTGGTTATTGGAGAAGGCGAGAGGGATGAAGCTCCAATGTTATATATTGGGGAAGAAGTTGGAACAGGTAATGGCCCTGAAGTTGATATTGCCCTTGACCCATTAGAAGGAACCACATTATGTGCAAAAGGAATGCCAAATTCATTGGCTGTTCTGGCGATGTCAGTGGGCGGTGGAATGTTACATGCTCCAGATACATATATGGATAAGATAGCAATAGGTCCTGGTTACAATAATAATGTTATAGATCTTGATGCGTCACCAGAAGAAAATATTATTTCTTTAGCAAAAGAAAAAGGTGTTCCCCCAAGTGAAATAACTGTCTGTATACTAGATCGTCCGAGGCACTCAAAGCATATTGAAGGCGCAAGAAAATGTGGAGCTTCTGTGCATCTGATAACTGCTGGAGATGTTGCGGGTATTATAGCTACAACAAACTCATTAAAGACAAATATTGATATTTATATGGGGATAGGTGGAGCTCCAGAAGGTGTTCTTGCTGCAGCTGCTTTAAGATGTACCGGAGGGCAGATGCAAGGGAGGTTAGTCATTAGTAATAAAGATGAAGAATCTAGGGCTTTAAAAATGGGTAATAATGATTTGAATAAAAAATACGATTTACTTGAATTGGCTTCCGGTGATGTTTTTTTTGCTGCAACGGGTGTTACTGAGGGCTCGATGTTAGAGGGTGTAAGATTTGAAAATAATTATATTACAACAGAAACTGTAATAATGAGATCAACGACGGGCACTGTAAGATGGATAAAAACGCAACACACACTCTTAGATAAGTTTAAATAATATTTGATATATCATGTATGAAAAATTCAGAAAATATTTTAGATATAAAAGAATCGGTTCTAAAAAAATCTTGGGTTATTAGACCTCAGGATGAAAATAAGATACTTGCTATAAAAAGCAAATATAAGATTCCTGATCTTATAGTTAGAATTTTAATGAATAGAGGTGTTCGTTCTAATGATATTGAATTTTATTTGAATCCCACATTAAAACATTCAATGCCTGATCCTTATGTGTTAATTGATATGGATAAATCTTGCAATAGGATAAAGCAAGCTATTGTAAATAATGAAAAAATTGGTATTATTGGTGATTATGATGTTGATGGAGCTGTCTCAACATCAGTATTGTATAAGTACTTAAATTCATTAAGTAATATTGTACATACACATATACCGGATAGAATTAAAGAAGGTTATGGGCCCAGCGTAGATTCTATAAAAATGCTTATTAAAAAAGGAGTAACTTTATTGATCAGCGTTGATTGCGGAACAAGTTCTAATGATATTTTTAAATCTATTGAAAGCAATATTGATATCATTGTATTGGACCATCATCAACCATCAGAATTTTTACCAGATGTTTATGCTGTAGTTAATCCTAATAGGTTGGATGATTCCAGTGGATTAGGTTTTTTATGTGCTTCAGGAGTCGTTTTCTTAACTTTGGTTGCTTTGAATAGAATTTTACGAGAAGATAAATATTTTAATAATATTAAAGAACCAAATCTTCTAAACTACCTCCAGCTAATTGCTATGGCAACGATAACAGATGTTGTTCCTTTGGTTGGTTTAAATAGAGCTCTTGTTCATCAAGGGTTAAAGTTAATTAATAAAAATATGAACGAAGGTCTAAAGGCTATTGCAGGTCACTCAAGTATTTATGGTGAAATTAATGCTTATCATTTCGGATATGTATTTGGTCCTAGAATAAATGCCGGAGGAAGGATTGGTAAGTCAGATCTGGGTTTGAGATTATTAATTGCCGATGATCCCGTTGATGCTGATAGTTTAGCATTTGAATTAAATGAGTTGAATCTAGAAAGACAAAGGCTTGAAAGTCAATATTTGGATGAGGCGATTACTTGCTATGAATCAAAAGAGAATAGCTTCGATTCAAGTATTGTTTTTGTTTCCTCAAAGAACTGGCATCCTGGTGTCATTGGTATTATCGCGTCACGGTTAGTTGAAAGGTATAATAAACCTGCGTTAGTAATGACTTATTCTACAATCACTAAGGCATATACTGGATCAGGACGGTCAGTTAAAGGTTTTGATCTAGGTTTAGCTGTCAAAGAAGCGTATGCAAGTAATTTATTAGTTAAAGGCGGTGGTCATGAAATGGCAGCTGGATTTACCGTTAAAGAAGATAACCTATCTAACTTAGAATATTTTTTTAACAAATTGATTCATAATGATATTATTGAAATTAAACAAAAGAATAAATCTACCATAATTGATTCCATTTTGGTTGCTTCGGGTGCAAACGTAACTCTTGTAGAATGGATTAATAAATTAGAACCATTTGGTAATTCTTTTCGCTCACCAAGATTTATTTTTATTTCACATAAAATCTCATATATCAAGATTATTGGAGATAGTCATCTTAAATTAACTATAAGTTCTTTTGAAGGTAAAGCCATAGAAGCTATGGCTTTTAGAGCAATATCTACCCCTTTGGGTGACGCTCTATTGTCAAGTAAAGATAAAAAAATACATTTCATCGGAAAGCTAAATATTAACGAATGGAATGGCAGAAAAATAGTTCAGTTAATAATAGAAGATATTGCATATCCCAATTAAAGTAATAATTTTAAAATTAAAGCTTGCTTGAAAAGGTTGGTATAGTTATAAGATTTGCTTAGCGCGCCCTTCGTCTATCGGTTAGGACGCCAGGTTTTCAACCTGGAAAGAGGGGTTCGATTCCCCTAGGGCGTACCACATACCAATAGTACTTTTGCACATGAAACTGCATTATTTGCCACTCAAAGTATACAAAGATTATTCAATTCAATAGAATCAGTGTTAGTTTTTTAATTACTAAATCGGACCTATCATTGCGGCGGACCTGTTTTATTATTTGAATATAAATAGTTTTCTTGTTATTTTTTCCTAGAATAGAATTCTATTTATGTATATAAGTTGTTTTATTCAATTATTCGGGGCGTAGCGCAGCCCGGTAGCGCATCTGGTTTGGGACCAGAGGGTCGGGAGTTCGAATCTCTCCGCCCCGACCATTTGAATAATATTTTAGTTGTAATCCGTAAAAGGTGATATATGTTTGCAAAAATTTACAAACCATCAAAAACTTCAATGCAATCAGGTCTAGCTCAAACAAAGAAGTGGATTTTAGAGTTTAATTCCGAGAAACCAAAAACTATAGAACCTCTGATGGGTTGGACTAGCTCCCTAGATACAAAGGAGCAGATCAAGCTAAGCTTCAATTCCCTTCAAGACGCAATTCTTTATGCTAAAAAAAATAATATAAATTTTGAGGTTGTGAAGAGCAACGTTAGAAAATATAAGCCAAAAGCCTATTCTGATAATTTTAATTATAACAGATTAAATTTATGGACTCATTGATGTCTAATATTAGTTTATTGGCCCCGTAGCTCAGCTGGATAGAGCAGCAGATTTCTAATCTGAAGGTCGGAGGTTCAAGTCCTCCCGGGGTCACCATTTTAATTTTTTATTGCATAAGTATATATTCAAATATTTGAATATATAAAAATATGCTATTTATTTATTATGAGTTTCAATTTAAAACTTAACAATATATCTAAACATTAAAGGGAAAAGGGAGTAAAATATAATGTTAAACAAACTATTTGGTATTGACAAGGTAGAAACTACTGTGAAAACAGAACTTCTAGCAGGTCTTGCTACATTTTTAACAATGGCTTATATTATAGTGGTTAATCCTGCTATTTTAAGCACCGAAGGTACGGGAATGGAATTTGGTGCTGTATTTACAGCAACCATCATCGCTGCCGTAGTTGGTACATTGATAATGGGATTATGGGCAAACTGGCCTGTAGCTCTCGCACCGGGTATGGGACTTAATGCATTCTTTACTTATGGTGTCGTATTTGGAATGGGTTATAGTTTCCAACAAGCCCTCGCGGCTGTGTTGTTAGCCGGGTTAGTATTCATAGGATTGAGTCTTACCCCCGCAAGAAAGTATATTATAAACTCCATACCTCGCAGTATGAAACTAGGAGTCGGTGCAGGAATAGGATTATTCCTTGCAATTATTGGTTTACAGAATGCTGGTGTAGTAGTTGACAACCCTGCTACTCTCGTCGGACTGGGAGATATTTCCAGTTGGCCAGTAATATTAACAGGTGTCGGTTTTGCCATAATGGCAATATTGGATAAACTAAAAGTACCCGGTGCTATTATTATTGGTATATTAGTAGTAAGCGTTATCGCTTGGGTCTTTGGAATAGCTGATATAGGTGGAGTAGTAGGTTCTATTCCAAATCCAACTCATGCGTTTAGTTTAGATTTTAGTTTGATTTTTACAGCAGGATTTATTGGGGTTGCATTTGCTTTTCTATTCGTTGACTTTTTTGATACAGCAGGTACCTTAACATCTGTTGCTAATCTAACAGGAAAAGTTAATAAGGATGGTGAAGTTGAGGGTATTGATAAAGCATTACTTGCTGACTCAGTTGCTACTACAGTAGGCGCCCTTGCTGGAACTTCAAATACAACATCGTATATTGAATCAGGTGCTGGTGTTAAAGAAGGTGGTAGAACTGGATTAACAGCAGTAACTGTTGCAGCATTATTTGCGTTATGTTTATTTGCCGCACCATTGGCACAAAGCATTCCAGCATACGCGACTGCACCTGCTCTTATCTTTATAGCAACTTTCTTTATAAGAAACTTGAGAGATATTGATTGGGATGATGTAACTGAATATGCTCCCGCAGTATTGGCAGCAATTATTATGCCGTTAACGTATAGTATTGCTTATGGTATAGCAATAGGTTTCATTACCTATGTTATTATCAAAGCCGCAAGTGGTAAACACGCAGAATTAAATATGGGCAGTCTCATCATTGCCGGTGTAAGTTTACTTTACTTTATTGTTATATAAGCTTATTAGTTTAATTTAACGGCATGGTTATTCAAATTAACTGTGCCGTTAAAGGTATTAAAGAATTGTGAAAATAATAATATGCCCGTTATAAAAGAACTTGTGCTTGAAAAGTTATCAGGCATATTAATTGACGAATCTAAGGATTCTTCAAATATCGTTGCAGCGGGGCTTGTTTCAGAAATTGTCATTGCCAATGATAGAGTTTTCTTCGCTATTAGTGCCAAAAAAGAAGAAAAAGATAAATTCGAAATAGTTAGAAAAAAAGCTGAAGAAGTTGTTAAAACAATTCCAGGCGTAAATGTTGTAAGGGTTTCTCTTACTTCTCATGATAAAAGCCCCTCTGATTTAAGTAGGAATGACAATACCAAAAAAGCAAGTAATAAACAATCCGTTGAGGGCATTAAATATATAGTTGCCGTTGCTTCTGGAAAAGGAGGCGTGGGTAAATCAACAACTGCTGTAAATCTTGCTCTTTCCTTTAGAAATTTAGGTTTATCAATCGGTATATTGGATGCTGATATATACGGTCCGTCTGTACCAAAATTATTAGGTTTAAAAGGTCGTCCAAATCCTGGAACAGGAAAAAAAATACAACCTTTAAATGCGTACGGCATTGCAGCGATGTCAATGGGTTTCCTAGTTGATGAAGAAACGCCAATGATATGGCGTGGCCCAATGGTTATATCGGCCATTACGCAAATGTTAAGAGAAGTTGATTGGGGTGATATTGACATTCTTATCGTTGATATGCCACCTGGTACAGGCGATGTTCAATTGACTATGGCTCAAAACGTACCAATTATAGGTTCTGTTATAGTTTCAACACCTCAGGACTTAGCGTTAATAGATGCAAGAAAAGGAATATCAATGTTCCAGAAAGTAAATATACCTGTTTTAGGAATAATTGAAAATATGAGTACCTTTATCTGCCCAAAATGCGGGGAAGCTTCGCATATATTTGGAAAAGAAGGTGCTATGAAAGAGGCAAAAAAATCAGGTGTTCCTTATTTAGGTGATATTCCCCTTGAAATAGATATTAGAGTCGGTTCGGATTTAGGTAAGCCGATCGTAGAATTTAATCCGGGTTCTATTTGCTCTCAATCTTATAATCGAATTGCCAATGACATCTGGCTAAAAATCAATAGTTCAGAAAAATTACAAATAGTACCTAATATTATTTACGAAGAGTGATGATAGTGAACGATATATTTATGAAAATACCTAAGGATATAATTCTATCGAAAGGTAAAAATAAGATACAGCTTATTTTTAGTGACCTAAACAAGGTTTCATTAGACGCTGAATTTCTAAGGGTAAAAAGCCCAAGTGCAGAAGTTAGAGGACATGGACCGGATGATGCTATTACAGTCTATGGTAAAAAAAGTGTATTAATCTCAAAATTAGAGTTGGTCGGTAATTATGCTATAAGAATATTTTTTGACGATAATCACTCTACCGGGATTTATACATGGAATTATTTGGATGAATTGTATAAAAATAGAGATAACATATGGAATGATTATATTAGTGAACTACGTTTAAAAAAATTAAATAGAGAGTAGCTTTAAGTTTAATTCTATATCTTTTATCAGATCACTTGTATCTTCAAGTCCAACATACATTCTTATGATTGAATTTTCGTATTTCTTCCATTTGTTTGTTTTTGATCTGGGAGGATTGATTGGCATAACTAAGCTTTCGTAACCTCCCCATGAAGCACCAATTCCAAAAAGATCTAAGTTGTCTATAAAAGCCTCAACAGAATTATTTGTTTGGTCTTTAGTGATAAAAGTAAATAGACTAGCACCTCCAGTAAAATCTCTTTTCCATATATTATGCCCATCGTCGTGCTCTAAAGGTGGATATAAAACTTTATGTATTTTATTATTCTTGGATAGGTATTTAGCTATTTCTATTGCACTTTCCAATTGGTAGTCCATCCTAACTTTCATTGTTTTTATACCTCTGTCACCCAAGTAAATATCGTCAGTACCTGCATTTAATCTTAATATGTCATAGGTATTTTTTACCAAAACCCAAGATTTTCCAATTGCCGTAACAGCTCCAAGCATAGCGTCAGAATGGCCTACTATATATTTTGTTGCAGCATGGATAGATATGTCGATACCATGGTTGTAGGGTTTAAAATATAATGGAGTTGCCCAAGTATTATCAATAATAGTTGTAATTTTATTTTTTTTTGCAATTTTGGCAATGTAGGGAATATCCAAAACTTCAAATGTCAATGATCCTGGAGACTCCAGAAATATAACCTTAGTATTCTTAAGTAGATACTTTTCAATATTCATAGCTTTATCAGGAGGAAAATACGAAGAACTTATGCCCATCTTGGATAAGAAGCTGTCGACTATTTTTTTTGTTGGGTAGTAAACATTATCCGATAGAAGAATATGATCATCTTTTTTTAATACACTTAATAGCGCTAATAAGATTGCACTTCTTCCAGAACTGGTTAATTTACAGCCATCTGCTTGTTCTAGATCTTTTATATTGTTTTCTAAGCTTTCAGATGAGGGGGTTCCAAGGCTCCCATATTGATATTTGCCAGTTTTATTCTTAAATTCCTTAGCCGTATTCGATAATACAGTTGATCCTCGGTAAATAGGGGTATTGACAAATCCGTAATGATCCTCAGGTTTTCTACCTGAATGTGTAATTTTAGTTGCGTCTTTATATTTATTTTTTTTCATCATCTTCATTATACTTGACAAAAGAACAAAATTAGAACATAACATAAACAAAAAAGGAATATAGTATGAATTTAATTAATACCAGTAAAGCCTACCTCAAAGATTTTATGGCACTAAGTTCAATGTTAGTTTTTTTTATTATGCTAATTAAATGGTCAGAAATTTTGCTTTCATTTTAATTCTATCATTATCCACAGCTGAATTAATCTGTACTTTAATAATCTTCCACATAACAGTGACTTTGTCAAAATGTTCATACAAAATGATATAAATTTTTGGAGCATTAATTGGTGAAAAATCCTGATTTTATACATTTAAGAGCAAGATCAACTTATTCGTTACTAGAAGGGTCATTGCATTTTAAGCAAATAGCAGAACTTTGTCATGAATACAATATTCCGGCTATCGGGCTAACCGATTCAAATAATTTATTTGGCGCTTTAGAGTTTTCTGAATATATGGCAACTTCTGGAATACAGCCTATTGTAGGATGCACGATTAATCTAAACTTTAATAATGATACTGTTGATAATAAAGCAGTTGGTGTAACTGAGTTATCTAAAGTATGCTTGTTGGCAAAAAATAATAACGGTTATAAAAATTTAATGAAGATTTCAAGTAATTCTTATAATTTGCAGAATGCAATCATACCGTTCGTAAATATCGATTACCTGATTAAAAATAATGAGGATTTGATAATTTTAACTGGTGGCCTAGAAGGTTTTATCGGCAAAGATTTGCTTGCAAATAAAAATGATGACGCTTTCCAAAAACTTAAATTAATTAAAAATACATTTAATGATCGAGTTTATATAGAAATACAAAGACATCTCGCCGTTGGTGAAAGTCTAATTGAGGATAGGCAGCTAAATATGGCCTATGATATGGATATTCCAATTGTTGCGACTAATAATATTTTTTTTAAAACTAAAAATGACTTTGAATCAAATGATGCTTTAAGATGTATAGCTGAATCAGATTATGTTGCTAATGAAAATAGATTCAGACTGACGTCTGAAAATTATTTTAAATCACCCATTGATATGAAAGAACTTTTTTTAGATTTACCTGAGGCTATTAACAATACAATAGAAATTGCAATCAGATGCATCGAGAGGCCGATGACAAGGGACCCAATTTTACCAAAATTTACAGATAATATAAAGACAAATGAAAATTACAAAAAATTTGATAATGAGTCAGATATTTTAATTGATATAGCTAAAAGTGGCTTATCTAATAGAATTAAACAATTTGGTATATCAGATAATTATACAATATCTGATTATGAAAAAAGACTAGAAAATGAATTAAAGATCATTATTGACATGGATTATCCTGGTTATTTTTTGATAGTTTCAGAGATTATCAATTGGTCCAAAGATCATAAAATTCCTGTAGGCCCAGGAAGAGGATCTGGAGCAGGTTCTCTGGTTGCGTGGTCATTAAGCATAACTGACCTAGATCCAATAAAATTTGGATTAGTATTTGAAAGGTTTTTAAACCCCTATCGTATTTCAATGCCTGATTTTGATATTGATTTTTGCCCCGACAGAAGAGATGAGGTTATAAACCATATAAGGGATCATTATGGTCATGATAAAGTTGCACAAATTATTACGTTTGGAAAGTTGCAATCCAGAGCTGTGCTAAGAGACGTCGGTAGGGTTTTACAAATGCCTTATAATCAAGTTGATAGATTATGTAAATTAGTACCAAATAACCCAGCAAATCCAATGACTTTGTCTGAGGCTATAGAGAGCGAAAAAAATCTACAAACCGCAAGAGATGAAGATGAGATGGTTGATAAGTTGCTAAAAATAGGCGTGTCTTTAGAGGGTTTAAATAGGCATGCCTCTACACACGCGGCAGGAGTTGTAATTGGTGACAGGCCTCTTGTTGAACTTGTGCCACTGTATCGTGATCCGCGAACGGAGATACCTGTAACACAATTTAACATGAAATGGGCCGAACAAGCAGGATTGGTAAAATTTGATATATTGGGATTAAAGACTTTAACTGTTATTAGTGAATGCGTTAAACAGTTAATATCAATAGATATTAATCTCGATATACAACTAATACCACTTAATGATATTCCTACTCTCAAGCTTTTTAAGGACGGAGAGACATCTGGCGTATTTCAATTTGAAAGTCCTGGTATGAAGGATTTATTGGTTAAGGCACAGCCAGAAAATTTTGATGATTTAATTGCCCTTGTTGCGCTATTTAGGCCAGGCCCAATGGAAAATATTCCAAAGTATCTTGCATCTAAGCATGGGAAAGAGGAACCAGAAAAGTTACATGAACTTATAGAGCCAATAATAGCTGAAACTTATGGTGTTGTAATTTACCAAGAACAGGTAATACAAATTGCTCAAAAATTATCCGGATTTTCTGCCGGTGAAGCAGACCTATTAAGACGCGCAATGGGTAAGAAAATAAAATCAGAAATGGACGCTCAAAGAGATAAATTCATAAGCGGAGCCGCTGAAAATGGTGTCGATAGAAAACGATCTGAATATATATTCAATTTAGTTGATAAATTTGCAGGCTATGGCTTTAATAAAGCTCATTCAGCTGCTTATGCTCTTATAGCCTATCAAACCGCTTATTTAAAAGCGAACTATCCGCTAGCTTTTATGTCTGCATTGTTGACTTTAGATATTGGAAATGCTGACAAATTAGCAAATTTTGTTTCAGAAACAAAAAGAATGAATATTGCAATACTTCCACCCTCAATTAATAGTTCAAATATTGACTTTAGAATTGAAGGTAAATCCATAAGATTCTCATTGGCGGCATTGAAAAATGTTGGCAATCAATCTGTTAAATATATCTGTGAGGAAAGGGATGAAAATGGAGAATATAAATCGGTAACTGATTTTATATCAAGAATTGACCCACATTTTGTTAATAAGAGATCCTTTGAAAGCCTAATATGCGCAGGAGCATTTGATGGCATGGAAAAAAACAGAGCTAAGTTATTCAAGAATATAGAATTGTTGCTTTCTGAAGCAAATCGAATATTCAATAAGAAGCATGATGGGCAGGCTGACATATTTGGTAATTTAGAGGATTCTCCTGAAAATCAATTTATACTTTCTGATACAAAAAACTGGGATGAGATTACAAGGTTAAATAACGAGTTTAATTCAATAGGTACTTATATTTCAGGGCATCCTTTGGATAGCTATAGTACTTATTTTAAAAAACAAAGGGTTTCGTTTTGGGTTGATTTTAAGGAGAATGTTCTTACTAAATCGCATAAAGAAGCAAGACTAGCAGGTATAATTATAAATAGAATGGATAGAAGAGGAAAGACAGGTAGAAATTACTCCTTTATTAAATTCTCTGATTCTAGCGATGAATACGAGACGGTTGTTTTCTCTGATATTTTGAATAAATATAGTGATATATTGGTAGTTGGCAATACTGTAATTGTTAAAGTTGAAGCTGAATTAGAATCGGAGAGGATTCGTTTAAAAATTAATGATGTTCAAATTATTGATAGTGAGCTTTGTAGAAATTTAGATGAAGGTGAGGCTAATAATGCCATGCCAATTGAACAAAATGTCACAAAACCACTGGTATCAGAAGAACATGAAAAGAAGATTTTTAGAATAGTTTTGAAAGAGGATGCGTCGATCGAAGAAGTTGTTTCAAAGTTGGTTGTTGATAGTGGTAGTAGCATTATTTATATAGCCTTCTACGATAAGAAATTAAAAAAGCAAATAGAGTTAAAACTTGGAGATTATTTTTTATTTAACCAAAAGATCGAAGCTGATATAATTTCTATCCCTGGTATTGTTTCGGTAGACAATGTTAATTAAATAAATTTAGTGTTATTTTTTTAAATCTTTCTTGTATTTTTTTATATTACATCATATAAAACAATTATCACATACACAGAGCGTGACCCGGTGTTTTATTTATAAAATCATAGCTTTGTGGGGACAAAACCGGATCAGGAGAAAAAAATGTCATTACCAGAATTTTCAATGCGTGAGTTATTAGAAGCAGGTATTCACTTTGGTCATAAAAAACAAAGATGGAACCCCAAGATGGAACCGTTTATCTTTGGAAAAAGAAACGGAGTCCACATAATAGATTTATCTCAAACTGTACCACTATTGCATCAGGCATTACTTGCTATAAGAAATGTTGCAGCATCAGGTGGACGTATTCTGTTTGTTGGAACAAAACGGCAAGCATCAGATCATATTTCAGAATCAGCTAAAAGATCAGCTCAGTACTATATAAACCATGTCTGGATGGGTGGAACCTTAACGAACTGGAAAACGGTATCAAATTCAATAAAACGTTTTAAGCAATTAGAAGAATCTCTAAAAGACGAAAATCAAGGTTTAACAAAAAAAGAAGTTCTTAAGATGACGCGACAATACAATAAACTTAATCGTGCTATCGGCGGTATTAAGGATATGGGTGGGGTGCCTTCTATACTGTTTGTTATTGATTCAAATAAAGAAGCGATTGCAATTCAAGAAGCAAAGAAACTAAATATACCTGTAGTTGCTGTTCTAGATACAAATTCTAACCCTGATGGGATAGATTATCCAATTCCAGGTAATGATGATGCATCTAGAGCTATTGAACTATATTGCGGTCTTGTGGAAAAGGCCATATTAGACGGTATTTCAGAATCAGTTGTAAAATCTGGTATTGATATTGGCGAAAGCATTGAGCCAAATTTATCCACAGAAGACAAAGCTGCATTAGAAGCAGAACCTAAAATTAATGATGTTGTTGCAAAAACTACAGCCTCAATAATTGAAAAAGATAAAGATGTTTCTTCTGATGACAATGCGGTGCCTTCTGTAGGTGAATTGGATAGCAAATAGTATCCAATTAATATTAGTAATTTTTTTTAATTTCAATTTTTAAGATAAGTGAAAAGATAATGACGAATATTACAGCTCAAATGGTTAAGAATTTAAGGGAAAAGACTGGCGTTGGTATGATGGATTGTAAAAATGCATTAGCGGAAACGGGAGGTGATATCTCAGAAGCAATTGATTGGCTTAGGGCAAAAGGTATCTCAAAAGCAGCAAAAAAAGCTGATAGAATTGCCTCAGAAGGATTAATTGGTACAATTGTAAAAGGTAACGCAGCTGCAATTATTGAGTTAAATTCTGAAACAGATTTCGTTGCGAGGAACGTGGAATTCCAAAATCTTGTTACAGATATTTTATCGGTTTCAATAAACTCAGAAGATCTTCTAAATGAAACATATCCAAATAGTAAAATAACAGTTGCTGAGGAAATTAAGGAAAAAATTACTACAATTGGTGAAAATTTAAATTTAAGAAGATCTAAGTCTCTTACTATCGACGAGGGTTTGATTGTAAGTTATATTCATAATTCTGTTGCTAATAACCTAGGTAAAATAGGAGTTTTGCTTTCAATTGAAACAACTGCAGATACTAGTTTGGTTGTAGATTTAGGAAAACAGATTGCAATGCACGTAGCCGCACTAAATCCAATTTCGCTAAATATAGATGATGTTGATAAAGATATACTAAGTAAAGAGAGGGCAATTATAACAGAGCAGGCAAACGAAACAGGCAGGCCTCAAAATATAATTGAAAAAATGGTAGAAGGAAAAATTAATAAATTTCTAGAAGAAAACGTTTTAATGTCACAAACGTTTGTTATAGATAACGAAACAAAAATTAATAATTTAATAGCAAGTAAATCTAAAGAGATTGGACATCCAATTAAATTATTAAGCTTTATTAGAATGGAGCTGGGTGAAGGTTTAGAAAAGAAAGAAGATAACTTTGCAGATGAAGTTGCTGCAACTATAGCAAAATCATAATATTATACGCTCATAATTTTCTCTTTTCAGGAATATACAAGAGGTCAAATGGTTAAACCTTTATATAAAAAGGTATTACTAAAACTTTCTGGCGAAGTTTTAATGGGTGATAAATCTTTTGGTATTGATTTTGATATACTCACCTCTATTTCAAATGAAATAAAGACTGCCTATAATAATAATATTAAATTATCAATAGTCATTGGTGGTGGAAATATCTTTAGGGGTGTTAATAATAAATCATTTTCAATGGAACGAACTGACGCTGATTATGTTGGCATGATCTCAACAATTATTAACGGTATCACATTAAAAAATTCATTAAAAAACTTAGACTTACCTGTTGTTCTTTATTCTGCGTTAAAAATTGAGAATGTGAGTAATTCGTATAATATTGAAGAGGCAAAAAAATTATTTGAAAAGAATAATATTTTAATATTTGTTGCAGGAACGGGAAATCCATTTTTTACCACTGATACAACTGCCGTTATAAGAGGCCTTGAAATGGATTGTGATATAATCCTTAAAGCAACTAAAGTAGATGGTATTTATAACAAAGATCCATATAAATATAATGATGCTATTAAATTTGATAAGCTAACTTATCGTGATGTTCTCGAAAAGAAATTAGCTGTCATGGATATGACTGCAATTTCATTAGCTGATGAAAATATGTTGCCTATTTTAGTTTTTTCTATAAAAAAGAAAAATGAGTTAAATAAAGTTCTGCATGGAAACGGCAGCTTTACAATAGTTAGTTAAGGTTATTAGGAAGGATTTGTTATGACGGAGATTAACAAGATAGATATTGAAGACTTAAAAAGAAGAATGACAGGTGGAATAACTTCTTTAAAAAATGATTTTGCCGGTCTCAGAACAGGACGTGCTAGCGCATCTTTATTGGACCCTATTACTATAGATGCTTACGGATCAAAATTACCAATTAATCAATTGTCTACAATAAGCGTTCCTGAGCCAAGGTCAATTTCAGTTCAAGTGTGGGATAAAACTCAGTTAGAGCAAATAGAAAAAGCAATTAGAATATCTGATTTAGGTCTTAATCCTATGATTGATGGTCAATTAATTAGAATACCGCTTCCAGAGTTAAATACTGAAAGACGTCAAGAATTATCAAAAATTGCTGCAAAGTATGCTGAAAATACAAAAATATCCATTAGAAATGTTAGAAGAGATGGAATGGATAAATTAAAAAAATTAGAAAAAAATAGCGATATTAGCAAAGATGAGAATAAAACTTGGGGCATCGAAATACAAGTAATAACAGATAGTCTAACGAAAGAAGTTGATGAACTCTATAACCAAAAGGTTAGTGAAATAATGAATGTGTAGAATAAAATTATCTTAATAAAGGTTTTCATTATAAATGGAGTTTACTCAAATTCATAATTTCCCAGATCATGTTGCTATAATTATGGATGGCAACAGAAGGTGGGCTGAAAAAAATAATAAAGATGTATCGCAGGGTCACAAAACTGGTGCAAAAACATTGCTAAAAATTGTTCGTGCTGCATCTGAACTTAATATTAAATACTTAACCTTATATAGTTTCAGTATAGAAAACTGGAAAAGACCTGTTAGTGAAATTAAAAATTTAATGAATCTATTGAAAACTTTCGTTGTAAGCGATCTATCTTTAATAAAAGATCTTAATGTTAAAATCAGAGTTATTGGTAACTCTACTGGATTAGATCGAGATATTTTTAATTTAATTAAAAAGGCTGAGGCTCTTACGTCAAGTAATACGGGGCTAAACTTAATTGCTGCATTTAATTATAGCGGAAGAAATGAGATAACTAGAGCTTTAAACAAGATAATTACTGACGTAAGGGATGGTAAGCTTGATAATTGTGTGATAGATGAAGAAATGATTTCTCAATATTTAGATACTGCCAATATACCTGATCCTGATTTGATTATAAGAACTAGTGGCGAAAAAAGGATAAGTAATTTTCTACTATGGCAATGCGCATATTCAGAGTTTGTTTTCGTAGATACACTTTGGCCTGATTTTGATGAAGTTTCTTTTAGAAAAGCAATATCACAATATCAAGGTAGAGAAAGACGTTTTGGCTCAGATGCTTTATGAGCAGCAATTAGTGTAACGGAATTGATATGAGTAAAAATTTAAAATTAAGAATACTGTCTTCACTGTTTTTAATCCCACTTTTGTTAATATCAGTTTGGGCAGGCGGTCTCTTGTATTTTATAATTTTAAGTTCATTATCAATTTTAATTTTATATGAATGTAATAATTTAATTCAAAAAGAGATTAGCTATAAAACATTTATTTTATCTTGCTTATTCTCTATTGTTGTCAATTTTTATGCTTTTACTCAAAATTTCATTATGTTATTTATTCTTTTTTTATTTTTTGCGTCCATAATATTTATATATAATATTTTATTTAATTCAAAAAATCAGTGGCATTTATTTTCTTTTGTTTACGCGGTATTGCCATCAGTTATACTTATTATTTTTAGGCAAAATAAAATTTATGGTTTCGAGTTAGTTCTAATGGTATTTTTGGTGACATGGTTATCTGATACCTCTGCATATTTTATGGGTAAATTGATTGGTGGCGCCAAGCTTGCTCCTACTATATCTCCTAATAAAACTATTTCAGGAGCTTTTTTTGGTATTTTAATTAGCACCTCTCTTCTTAGTATATTTTTTTATGATTTATTTATTAACCATACTTTGCTTATGGTAATATCTTTTGCTTTGTTGTCGGTTGCGTCAATTATTGGGGATCTTTTTGCATCTTTCTTAAAAAGGCATTTTAACGCAACTGAATCTGGTAACTTAATACCTGGGCATGGTGGAATTATTGACCGCGCAGATAGTCTGATAGGCGTAACGATAGGTGCGGCATTATTTTTGTTTATATTAATAATATTTCTGGGTGATTATAAAAATATATTAGAAAGTTTTCTAATATGAGCGATATTAATAGTTTGAAAAAAATTATTATATTAGGTTCAACTGGCTCTGTTGGGTCGAATACTCTAAATGTTATTAAAAGAAATTCATCGTTTGATGTGCACGCAATTACCGGTAATAATAATTATAAGTTGCTAGCAAAGCAGGCGTTACAATTTAATCCTAAATATGCGGTTATTGGTAACAAGAATCATTATATAAAGTTAAAAGATTTACTTAAAAAAACGTCAATAATTGTTGAATCTGGTTATGATTCTATATTGTCAATAGCAAGCATTAAATCAGATGTTACTGTATCTGCAATTTCAGGGAATGCAGGTATTGCATCAACTTTTTCAAGTATAGGTAATGCTGCTATACTAGCATTAGCAAATAAAGAAAGCATTGTATCTGGTGGTAAAATGCTTTTTGCATTGGCTAAGAATAACGGTACAAAGATAATACCTATTGATTCTGAGCATAGTGCAATATTTAATATTCTTGAAAAATATAATAAAAAAGATATTGCAAATATCATTATTACCGCATCAGGTGGGCCATTTCTCAATTATAGTAAAAGTGATATGGCGCACATCACTCCATCCGACGCGTTAAAGCATCCAACTTGGGTTATGGGTGAAAAAATTACAATAGACTCATCGACATTGATGAACAAGGGCCTTGAGATTATTGAAGCTTGCTACTTATTTAACATGAAACACCAAGATATTGATGTGATTATCCATCCTCAATCAATAGTTCATTCTATGGTTAATTTAAAAGATGGATCTACTATAGCTCAATTGGGTAATCCGGATATGAGGTTGCCTATATCATCTGCTATTTTTTGGCCAAAATGTATGCCTGATGCTATTAAAAAGTTAAATTTATCAAAAATTCAAAATTTATCATTCTACGATCCTGATTTAGATAGATTTCCAGCTCTTTCTTTGGCGCGTAATGTTATAGAAGTTGGAGGAGGGGCTCCTATTGTGTATAATAAAGCTAATGAAATTGCTGTAAACGCA
The DNA here is from genome assembly GCA_018651345.1 of Rhodobiaceae bacterium. GTDB lineage: Bacteria > Pseudomonadota > Alphaproteobacteria > Rhizobiales > TMED25 > CAJIYR01. The sequence continues at coordinate 10,763 of JABIEF010000071.1, read as the reverse complement.
TTCTTGTTAAAGAAAATTAAATTTTTAGATATATTTAAGGTAGTAGAAATGTCATTAAATGATTGTAACTTAATAAATCTTAAGATTGATGATCTGAATAACATCTTTGAAATTATAACACTATCGGAGGAATCTGCATTGAAAAGTATAAATAAAATCGTTGGGAGTGTTGTGTAAATGGATATCCAATCGCTATCTCAGTATGCCTCAAATGCATTTCTATATACAATACCTTTTTTGTTTGTTCTTACTGTTGTGGTTTTCTTTCATGAATTAGGTCACTTTCTTGTTGCACGCTATAATAAAGTTGATATTGAAAGTTTTTCTGTAGGATTTGGAAGAGAGTTATTTGGTTTTGTGGATAGTAAAAATACAAGGTGGAAATTTTGCTGGATTCCACTTGGTGGCTATGTAAAATTTATAGACGATGAGGATCCTACAAGTTCAATTAATAATAATTTAGATAAAGATGAAAATATTAATGGTTTTCATAATAAGTCTTTGATAGCAAGAGCCTCAATTGTAGCCGCCGGCCCTATCGCTAATTTCATTTTAGCAATAATTCTTTTTTCTTTTTTATATACCTTTATAGGAAAACCAATGGTTCAGCCTATAGTTGAAAACATAAAAGAGCAGAGTGCTGCTGAAGTAGCAGGCTTCAATGTTGGAGATAAGATTGTCCGAATAAATGATAAAGATATTAATAATTTTAGTGATATTCCTCAAATTGTAAAAGTTAACCCGGGAATAGAGTTAACATTCACGGTTCATAGAAATGATCAAGAAATAGTTATTTTGGCAACTCCTGGTGTTATGGAATCTAGTGACAAGTCAGGCAATGTAACCGGGGTAGGGGTCTTAGGAATTTCTGGAGGCTTAACTCAAGATAATGTTATAATAAAAAAATACCCTATCAACAAATCATTCATTATGGGAGTGTCTGATACCTATAATATTATTAAAGTCACATTAAATTATATAGGAGGGATAATTGTTGGAAAAGAATCTGCTGATCAGCTAGGGGGACCAATACGTATAGCCCAAATATCGGGTCAAGTTGCGTCAATGGGATTTTCTCCATTAATTAGCTTAACTGCCCTACTTTCTGTAAGTATTGGCTTGATTAATTTATTCCCGGTGCCTATGTTAGATGGAGGTCATTTGTTCTTTTATGCTATAGAAGCAATAAGGAAGAAACCTTTAAGCGAGAAAGTCCAGGGAATATGTTTTCGTATAGGACTTGGATTTGTTATTTTTTTAATGATTTATGCTACCTGGAATGATTTAATTCAATTAAATATTTTTTAATTATTTTTTTGAAACGTTTACTAATTATGAACAATTTTGTTTTATTAATACTATTACATCCTTTTAAAGGTTTAATTAATTGAGTAGTTACATGAAAAATAATTCAATAAAATTCTTTTGTTCATTTTTTATTTTTTTGGCATTTCTTTCATATTCGCCATCAAAGTCTTTTGCGGATCAGCATATAATATCTGATATTCAGGTGATTGGTAATAATCGGGTTGAATCTAATACTATAATTAGCTATTCTGACATTAACGTAAACGATATATATACTACGATTCTTGCCGATGAATCATTAAGGTCTTTGTATGAGACTAATCTATTTTCTAACGTTAAAATAGAATATTTAAATACTATTTTAACTATAATAGTTAAAGAAAACTATGTTATAAATAGGATTGCTTTTGAAGGTAATAAGGCTATAGATGACGATACCTTAGCCGCGTTAGTTTCTATAAAGGCTAGAAGCACATATTCAAGAAAAAAAATTCAAGATAATATAGAAAAAATTATTTCATCATATAGAGCTTCTGGGCTATTTTCAATTAGTATTGACCCTAAGATTATAATTTTAGATTATAATCGTATTGATTTGATATTTGAGATAACCGAGGGCCCTACTACAAAAATATCAAATATAAATTTTATAGGTAATAAAAGCTATTCTGATAAGGCACTTACTGCAGTTCTAGCTACACGTAAATCTAATTTTATTGATAGAATCCTTGGCACAGGTAGGTCTTATGACAACGATATAATGTCGTACGATAAAGAACTATTAAAGCGATTTTATAATAGCAATGGTTATGTAAATTTTGAAGTTAAGAACGCTGTTGCGGAGCTAGATAAGGGTGCTGAGAATTTCTTTATTACATTTACAATTAATGAAGGAGAGAAGTATAAATTTGGTGAAGTTAAAATTCAGAATAATATAAATGGTTTGCCTATGTCACCTCTAGCTCAGGTAATTACAACAATAAGTGGTGATAAATATAGTTCTTCTGAAATAGACACATCCATTCAAATGACTACTGATAAATTAGGAGAACTTGGTTATGCTTTTGTTGATGTACAGCCAAATATAGTCCAAAATGAAGATAGTAAAACAATAGATATAACATATAACATATTCGATGGACCAAGAATATATGTTGAGAGAATTGATATATTTGGTAATCAGAGAACCTATGATTATGTTGTTCGTAGAGAAATGGAAATATCTGAAGGTGACGCACTAAATAAGACTTATTTAGAGGGATCAAGGCGTAATTTAAATAGCCTTGGTATTTTTAGTTCAGTTAACGTAACAACAATACCTGGTTCTGAACAAGATAAGAAAATTATCGTTGTTAGGGTTGTAGAAAAGACAACGGGCTCTTTGTCTTTCGGCGCTGGTTTTTCTTCTGAATTTGGATTTGGTGGTACCGCCTCTCTTTCAGAAAGAAACTTTCTTGGCAAGGGTCAATACCTCTCAGTTGGCACAAATATTAGTAGTGAAAGATCTTTGGTAAATGTGAACTTTGTTGAGCCAAGTTTGAATAACTCACCTGTTCTTTTTGGTTTTGATTTGTACGGTCAGGAATACGATGCTACAGATTCATCGAGCTATGTTACTAGTACAGTTGGTGCTGGAATTAGATTTGGTCTGCCATTAAGTAAAAATTTAAATTTAAATACTAATTATAGTTTTAAACATAAGGAAGTGTATGGAATTCCGGCTTCAGCTTCAACTGCAACAAAACAAACAGCTGGAAAAAGTGATGAATCTCAAGTTGGTTATGGCTTGACATATGATACTTTGAATAATTTTTTAGATCCTACTGAAGGCATAAAATTATCTTTTAACCAGAGTTTTGCAGGGATAGGTGGTGATGTTAAGTTTTTAAGGACAGACTTATCGGGAGCATATTTTCAAAAATTATCTGACGATTTAGTCGGAAATTTACAATTTAGCGCAGGTCATGTGCATGATTTAGGAAATAAAGGTGTGAGTATTGAGAATGCTTTTAAAGATCCAGGCAGGGTTTTAAGAGGTTTTGCCCCAGGGGGGATAAGCCCAAGAGATAACTCTACTAAGGATGCTTTTGGAGGTAATACTTATTTTTTAACTAGTGCCGAAGTAAAATTCCCAATGCCAGGACTTCAACCTTCTTTTGGAATGTCTGGTGGCTTTCATTTAAATGCAGGAACTTTGTATGATAGTGACGTTGTTGTTGACGGCGTTACTGTCGTAGGATCAAACTCTTTACGTACGTCTGTCGGTGCAACGGTGTTTTGGGATTCCCCTATGGGTCCATTGCGTTTTGATTTTACTGAAGCTATTGATAAACAAACATATGATAAAACAGAGTTTTTCCAATTTTCTGGAGGAACGCAGTTCTAATTTATATAATTAATTGAATATGTTATTCAGAGTTTTTGGTTTATTAGAAAGTATAAAATGTCGGTAAATAAATTTTTTCAAATATCAAAGCCAATTTCTTTATCATTGATTATAGAATTAACTGGATCTCATACAATCAAGTCCGTTAATACTGATATATTTATCGAAAATGTATCTTCTTCTCAGACTGCTACAGAAAGAGATTTAACTTTCTTGTCTGGGAATGCTAATATTAAAAATATAAGCATTCTAAATGCGAAGGCATGTTTTATAACACCTGATCTTATAAAAAAACTGCCAAATTCTGTTATTCCTATAATTACAAATAACCCAGAATTATCATTCGCTACGGTTTTGTCTTTATTCTACCCAGGGGGCAAAGCTACAAAAGGTTCTGGTAAAATTAGTAAAGATGCAATTATTGAAAAAGGTGTTTTAATTGAAGAGGGTGTTACTATAGAACATGGTGCTGTGCTAAAAACTGGAGTAGAAATCGGCGCTTCATCTATTATTTCATCGAACGTAGTAATTGAAAATAATGTAAGTATTGGAAGAAACTGCTTTATTGGTTCTAATTCTTCAATAATGTGCACGTTAATAGGTGATAATGTAATAATACATCCTGGCGCTAGAATTGGTCAAGATGGATTCGGGTACGTTTTATCTGAAAGTGGTTTTGTTAAATTTCCTCAAATAGGAAAAGTTGTAATTCAGGATAATGTTGAAATTGGTGCTAATTCAACAATAGATAGGGGCGCCCTTGAGGATACTATTATTGGAGAAGGTAGTAAACTAGACAACTTGGTTCACGTTGCTCATAATGTTTCCATCGGACGTTATTGTGGTGTTGCAGGGCAGGTTGGTATATCAGGTAGTGTTAAAGTTGGTGACGGTGTTATGTTTGGCGGGCAAGCCGGAGTAATTCCACATTTGTCAATTGGTAACAATGCCCAAATTGCTGCTGGTTCTGGTATTATGCATAATGTTAATGATGCTGAAAGAGTAGCGGGAAGGCCACATAGGTCTATTGATAAATATTTAAGAGAAGTTAAGGCGCTTGCTAGAATTTCTAGAAAATAATTATATATTTTTTTTATATATTAGATATAATTGATAATATATATTTTTGGGAAGTGTAAAAAGTAATATGAATAGCTCTATATTAAGTAAAGAAATTAAAACTGCAGATATTAACCAAATTTCTAAATTGCTGCCACACGCATACCCCTTTTTACTCATAGACAAGATAATTGAAATGAGAGGTGATGATTATGCGATTGGCATTAAAAATGTAACAATTAATGAACCTTATTTCCAAGGTCATTTTCCTGGTAATCCTATAATGCCTGGAGTTTTGCAAATAGAAGGGATGGCCCAAACTGCAGCTGTCTTATGTATGATGGCTTCTGGTGATTTAGGTCCATCACCATCTGTGTATTTTATGACAATAGATAAGGCTAGATTCCGTAAGCCTGTAATTCCTGGTGATATAGTCTATTATCACTTAACGAAAATAAGACAAAGAAGTAATGTTTGGAAATATAAGGGGCAAGGATTGGTTTCAGGAAGTATTGTAGCAGAAGCTGAGATCAGTGCTATGGTTACAGAAAAACGATAATTATGCCCAATATGCACCCAACTAGTATTGTTCACGACGGAGCTTTAATTGGAAACGATGTTTCTATTGGAGCATATTCTATAATTGGTCCAAATGTTATATTAGGAGATGGTATAACAATACATCCTCACGTAGTTATTTCTGGGCATACCTCAATAGGAAAAGATAGTAATATATATTCCTTTGCATCTATTGGCTTTCCTCCACAGGATCTAAAACATAGCGATGATATAACCTATCTTGTTATTGGCGAGAGATGTTTAATTAGAGAAAACGTTACTATTCATTCTGGCACTATTACCGGAAATTCTATAACTAAAATAGGAAATGATTGTTTCTTTATGGTATCTGCTCATATAGCGCATGACTGTATTATTGGTAACAATGTTGTTTTAATTAACCAAGCAACGCTCGCAGGGCATACTGAGATTGGTGATTACGCTATTATCGGTGGACTATCTGCGTTACATCAGCATGTTAGAATAGGAAAACATGCTTTTGTAGCTGGAATGACAGGTGTTGAGCAAGATTTAATTCCTTTTGGTATAGCAAAAGGAGTTTTAAGACGTTGTCAATTATCAGGATTAAATTTAATAGGGTTAAAAAGAAGAGATTTTTCTAAAGAAACCATTTCATTGCTACGAGCCTGTTATAAAACTATCTTTAATGGTCATAATAGCGAAATCATAGATAGAACAAAAATGGTTTTAAATGAATACCCAAACGTAGCTGAAGTCAGTGATCTAGCGAATTTTATTCTTGATAAACCTAATCGTAATTTATGCCTTCCGTCAGATAAAAATATAATAAAATAATACTTCTAATATGAATAAAGATAAACAATTGGCTATTTTAGCAGGGAGGGGCTTAATACCTGTGAAGGTAGCTGATAGCGCTCAAAAAAGTGGCTGGAAAGTATTTATTGTATCTTTGAACGGCGAAGCGGATAAGGCTTTAGATAAATATCCTAATATTAAAATTAATCTTACAGAGGTAACAAAGATTATTAGAACTTTAAAAAATAAGAATATTAAAGATATTCTTATGATAGGCTATGTAGATAGACCTTATAAATGGAAAAGAGATATTGGGTTAAGTTTGCTCCTGTGGGCTATAAAAAATAGAGATTTTTTTAGACGCGGTGATGCTTCTATGTGTTCTAAGGTAGTAGATTTTTTAGAAAAAAAAGATTTTGTAGTGCATGGCACTCATGAGATAGCAAGTGAGTTAGTATTGCAAGAGAGTATTATTTCTAACGTTGCACCAAATAAAAATAATGAAAAGGATATAGAGTATGGTTTTTCTGTGGCAAGAATGCTTGGTAACTTAGATATTGGCCAAGGTATTGTTGTAGAGGATAGAAGAGTGCTTGCGATTGAGGCTGCCGAAGGTACGGATATGATGTTAGAAAGAGTGGTGGCGATAAAAAATAGAAAAAAAAAATCTATTAATGGAGTTTTTATAAAATGCTTACAAGAAGTACAAGACAACAGAATTGATATGCCAACAATTGGCCCTGTCACAATACAAAAAGTTTATGAAGCAGGGTTAAATGGTATAGCAATATCAGCTGGTGGTGTAATTGTTTATGATTATATTGAAGTGTGCAGGTTGCTGAATGAATATAATATATTTTTAGTTGCGAGGCCATTTAATTGTCCATAGAGAATCTTGATATGATGGCAAAGGTTGGAAGGAGTATCCTAATGGAGAATATTATTTGGAAGGAACTTTCGGAGGACGATCCGATCTTCAAGAATGGGTTCGTTCTATCGTCAGCAAATATGCAGACAGGGTTGAATCATACTAAAAATGAAATAAAAGTTGCTATTATAGCAGGGGAAGCTTCAGGTGATTTTTTAGGTGCTAAGCTTATGAAAGAAATAAGTAATTATATAAATGTTAAATCATATTTTGGTGTAGGTGGCGAGAATATGAAAAAGGCAGGCTTTGATTCTATATTTCCTATGGAAGATATATCTATAATAGGACTTTCTGGAATTATATTTAATTTAAAATCCCTTATAAGAAAAATAAACTTTACAAAAAGTCATATAGTATCAAATAACCCGAAAATTTTAATTATAATTGACTGCCCAGAGTTTAGTCATCGAGTGGCAGCTAAGGTTAAGAAGTCCTTACCTGGTATTATTATAATCAATTATGTTTCTCCAAGTATTTGGGCTTGGAGAAAAAATAGAGCAACTAAAATGAATAGGTATATTGATCATGTTTTATCTATTCTGCCCTTTGAGAAAGAAATGTACAATAAATTAAATGGTCCAAAATGTACCTATGTGGGCCATCCGCTTATTGAAGACTTTCCTCAGCTTGATATGGCTCAAAGGTCCGTTAATGTAAATAATTTTCCTCGAGATAATATAAAAATAATAATGATGCCTGGTAGTAGGATTAGTGAAGTAAAAAAACTACTTAGACCCTTTGGTGATTCGTTGATACATTTATCAAAACTATATCCTAAAATAGAAATTGTTATACCAACATTAGACAATTTAAAAGATTATGTTAAAGAAAATACAAAGAATTGGATTCTCAAACCACATATTATTACGGATAATAAACAAAAAAAACAAGAAATGTTAAATGCAAGTGCGGCAATAGTATGCTCTGGAACAGCAACACTAGAAGTATCTTTGGCTAGAGTTCCTATGGTGGTTGCTTATAAGACGCAATGGTTAATTTCGTTTGTTAGATTTTTTATTCCAATAAAATCAATTGTACTCGCTAATATTATTCACGGCGAATTACCAATTAAAGAATTGTTTCAAATAAAGTGCACGGGGAAAAGAATAGCGAATGAGATTATGCCACTGTTAGAAGAAACGCATGAAAGAGTTAAGCAATTAAGAGCATTAGATGATATTGCCGATAAAATGTACACTAAAACAAACAATCCAAGTAGAAAAGCAGCAAAGATTATTGCAAATTATTTGATGTAAATATTATCTATTATCGATATTTACGTATTCTTTATCTATATCGCCTGTATACAGCTGCCGAGGCCTACCTATCTTTTGTTCTGGGTCTTCTATCATTTCGTTCCATTGCGATATCCAGCCAACTGTCCTTGCTACAGCAAACAATACTGTAAACATATCTTTGGGAAATCCAAGAGCACGGAGAGTTATACCTGAATAAAAATCTACATTTGGATATAATTTTTTATCGATAAAGTATTGATCTTCTAGTGCTATTCTTTCTAATTCCATTGCAACTTGAAGTAATGGCTCGTCCTTTAGTTTGAGGGCGTCTAATACTTCATGACAAGTTTTTTGCATTATTCTGGCCCTTGGATCATAGCTCTTATAAACTCTATGACCAAACCCCATTAACCTAAAAGGATCATTAGGGTCTTTAGCTTTGTTTACATATTCAGGAATTCTGTCAACAGTCTTAATTTCTTCTAACATGTTCAAGGCTGCTTCATTTGCTCCTCCATGTGCAGGTCCCCACAAACATGCTACTCCGGCAGCTATGCATGCAAATGGATTGGCTCCAGAAGAGCCAGCTAAACGAACTGTTGAAGTAGAAGCGTTTTGTTCATGGTCAGCATGTAAGATAAAAATTTTATGCATTGCCTTTGAGAGTAATTCATTAACATGGTAATCTTCACAAGGAACAGAAAAACACATATGCATAAAATTAGAAGCATAGTCTAGATCATTTCTTGGGTATACAAACGGTTGACCTGTAGAATATTTATAAGCCATAGCAGCGATTGTCGGCATCTTTGCAATTAATCTTCTACTTGCAATCATTCTTTGTAGTGGATCGTTTATATCTGTTGAATCATGATAAAATGCCGACAAAGCTCCTATTACGCCACACGTGATTGCCATTGGATGCGCGTCCCTACGAAATCCAGTATAGAACTTACTCATTTGTTCATGAAGCATCGTATGGTTTGTAACAGATGCATCAAATTGTTTTTTTTCTTTATTATTAGGTAGTTTGCCGTTTAATAGTAAATAAGACACTTCAAGAAAGTCTGCATTTTCAACTAGATCTTCTATTTTATATCCTCGATACAATAAAATACCATTATCTCCATCAACATAGGTTATAGATGAGGCACAGTTAGCTGTTGAGGTAAAACCAGGATCGTAAGTAAATACATTAGCCTGAGCGTATAATTTAGATATATCTATAACTTTTGGACCTATAGAAGGTTCATATACGGGTAATTCGTATGTTTTTTTATTATGTTCTATGAACGCAGGACCATTATTACTTTTCTTGCTATCAGTCATTTTATTTGCTCCCATGCGAAATATTATCTTAATGTATGTACTTTATCTTTATGTAAGTACTTTTTTATATAAGTATTGATATATAATCAATTATAAAGTTAATTTTTTAAATAATTATTTACTCTATCTATAACAAGATTCTTGCCAAGTGATAATATTATATCATAAATACCAATAGATACATTTGAGCCAGTTAGTATTATTCTCAATGGTTGAGCTAATTCGAAAAGTTTTATGTTGCTTTCAGTTACATAAGCTTTGATTGAAATTTCAATCTCTTCTAAATTCCAATTTTTAATATTTTTAATTATGTTTACAGTATCAGTTAAATATTGATCTGTTTCTTGTTTGAAAGTATCTAGCAATTCATTGCTGATTACAATTGGATCATTTGTTATTAGATAGGAACTTAATGTAATTAAATCATTTGTTGTTTTGGATTTTTCTTTAAGGGAGGGTGTTATCATTAGTATTTTACTATCTATATTTTTATCGCTTAAATCAGCGCCCAATTCTTGGTGATAACTTTTTATTATTGTTAAAATATCATTGTTATCTTTATTTTTTATATAACTACTATTCATATTTGTTAATTTTTTAAAATCTAATCTCGATGGAGATTTATTAACTTTTTCTATTTTGAATAAATCTATCATTTCTGAAATTGTAAAAAACTCTTGATTACCATAACTCCAGCCTAGTCTTACTAAATAATTTACTATTGTTTCTGGCAAATAGCCCATATTCTTATAGTCACCGATAGCCATGGCACCATGTCTTTTTGATAATTTATTTCCATCAATTCCGTGAATAAGAGGTATATGAGAAGTTCTGGGAGCTTTCCATTGCATAGCATTGTATATTTGAAATTGTCTAGCGGCATTTGTAAGATGATCATCACCTCTAATAATATCCGTAACACCCATATCGAAGTCATCTACAACTGATGCCAACATATATGTTGGTGTGCCATCGCTTCTCAAAAGCACAAAATCATCCAATTGGTTGTTTTTGAAATACACTTGGCCCTGAACTTGGTCATCTAGTAGAGTGCTTCCAGTCTCTGAGGTTTTAATCCTTAAAACCGGTTTAACTATTTTATCTGATTCATTTGGAGTTTTGTCTCTCCATTTTCCATTATATTTTGGAGATTTTCCCTCAGATACGGCTTCTTTGCGTA
>JABIEF010000070.1 GCA_018651345.1 Rhodobiaceae bacterium | reverse complement strand
CATAAACAAATCGAGGTGACTAAACGTTATGCTCATCTATGTATAGAGCATAAGTCGACACTTATTAATCGAGTTATGGGTGGTATTTAAAATAAAATTCCATAGTTAAATTTTTAATTATAATTTTTTAAGAAATAATAAAACTAATTTAAACCTAGCTATGAAAAATTTTAAATCGTTAATTCTATTAATATCTCTATCAATCTTCTCCAGTTATATTAATGCTGAAGTAATAATTCCAAGTGAGGAGGAAAAAACCTCTCTACAGGTTTATTTAATGAAAAACCCCAGTATTAGCAACCCTGTTTTTACGACCGATATAGATAATAACCTGACTATATCTAAGACAAATTCGAATGTGATAGCCGGCAAAATTAAATCTAGTGCTTGCTACCTTAATGATTTGACTAGTTACGCAAAAGCAAATCTGGAAAGAATGATTAATCCAGACAATGAGATGATTAACTTTTTGCAAGTTGACTCTATGTATGCTAATTATGGGATAGAAAACTTAGCAATAATCTTGTCAGGTGAGGGTGAAAATGCTATTGTAAATTTTGCTAATTCCTTAGGGATTGAGCTAGAAGTTGAAACTGCTTGCAAAGATTCAATAAATGGAAATAGAGGAAATTTTGGGGGTTTAAATGAAGATATATTTTATATTTCTGATTATGTTTATAGCGTAACGTTAGAAAATAGTAATTTTCTTCAAAACCTTACTGCTGCAGATATTTTAGTAACTTGGACTTTTGATGAGATATTGGCCCTTTCTAATAACTATTTAGAAGTTTTAGCTGAAGGAGAGAAAGGCGAGAAGGAGTTTATGGAAGGATTTACGAATTTAGCTGAAGAGAAAAGTAAAGACTATACAGGGTCTCTCTTCATAAAATTAAATGATTATGGAAACCCAAAATTTTGTACTTTAAACTATTCAGATGATGATGCAGTCGCAGTTATTGGCTACAGACAAATGGGAGATGCAATGGCCCACAGCGCTTTAAGCGATTATTATAATGAAAAAGAAATAACGCTAAATTACAATGAAAATGATTATTACTTTGACAATACATTTGATGATATTGGTGAGGCTTTTGACAACATCAAACCAAAACTCGCTAACAATGAAGATTACTGCAATATTTTTATTGATTATCCAGAAAATCTCTTAAAACTCAAAAATGCGCTTGAAAGAGACCTTGGTGTACAAACTGTTATAGGTAATTTGTTGGACCGAACTACAACAAGTAATCAGTATGCTCTTGGGCAAGGCTATGATAATTATGAACAATTAAACTTTGCCTATCAAATTGAAGCTAATTATGGAGAAATAAAGTCACTTGAAAATTATCAGATTTTAAATCAATCAGAGTTTAAAAAAGTTCAAGACGAAATAGTAAGTACTGGTTATTCAAATGATACAAGTACTAACAATGTATTGACTTATCTTGATGATTTAAGTAATGCTCAGCAACAAAATATGAATGTTAATGAATACAGAGATGCAAGGGTGGAAGAAGAAGAGAGGCTTGCAAAAATTGCCAGAGAAGAAGAACAATTAAGACAAGCTAAGTTAGCAAAAGAAGAGCAATTAAGACAAGCTGAGTTTGCGAAAGAATACCCCTATACAGCAACATTAACTTGTGGAATGGGTGGAGGTGACCATATTAATATTTTTGGTTGCTTTGCTGGGAGCGGCTCATATGGAGCTGATACCGAACTTGAAATTACAAATGGTCAAAATTATCAAATGTATAAAGTCTACAATCTAGGTCAAGCAGGAAAAGAATATAGAACCGGTTTAGAGATTAACTTAAAAGAGAGTTTTAAAATATTTGCTCAAAATTCTGCAGAGTATTTAGTGCTTTCTTTAAAAATAATTGACAACGCAACAGGCGCTACGTTATATCAAGATTCGGCTGCTCAGTATGGAGTAATTAACGTTTCAAACTAAATGTTACTAATAATCTTCCTAAAACTAAGGGAAGGAGAGTGGATAGAACATAGAGGTAGTATCTAATATGATAACTATAATGTTTATCACTTCGGTATATCTATAGT
>JABIEF010000069.1 GCA_018651345.1 Rhodobiaceae bacterium | reverse complement strand
CAGGCGGGGGAGCACTGTTGTCATCGATCCTTGTTGCCTCAAGAAAAAAAGTTATAACGACAGACGGAGTGACCTCGATTTCTAGGCTGTCACTAATTTGTGGTCTTGCAGGAATATCATTGCTTGGTATTATAGATAATTGGGTGCTTGCAATTATAATGGTATCCATAATAGGATTCTTCGTTACAATTGTTGCTATAGACAATCAATCTACAGTACAGATGCAAGTAACAGATTCTATTAGAGGGCGAGTTGGGAGTCTCTGGTTAGTTGTGGCAATTGGTGGCAGTGCAATTGGTTCTATTTTTCTTGGTTTATTGTCTGATGCATTTGACATATCATCCACATTATTTTTTGCTGGTCTAATTGGTATTTTAATTGTAAGTACTATAAAATTAGCAGATAAATATATACGTTAAATATGTTTATATCATCACTGATTCAGTTATTGAATAAATTATAAGAAAAAATATGAAAAACGGACTTAGTAAACCACCTCCAATTGCTTTATTATTTATAATGTTATTTGCTGGACAAATTGCATCCACAATATTTATTCCAGGACTACCTAATATTGCTCTTGACCTTGATGTCAGTATTGCAATGGTTCAAAAAATGGTTCCAACGTATCTTGCAGCTTTCGCAATTGCTCAGCTTATTATTGGACCTCTTTCTGATAGATTTGGAAGGCGAATAATTGTTTTATGTGGAATAATAATCTTTATAATAGCAAGCTTATTATGTGCCTTTTCAAATGATATCTCTGTGCTACTTATTTCAAGATTAGCTCAGGCAACGGGAGCGTGTTCAACTCTCGTAATTAGTAGGGCTATAATAAGAGATACATCAGAAGGTGTTGCTGCTGCTCGTGCAATGTCTTATGTGGCAATTGCTATGGCAGTAGGACCAATAATGGCTCCTTTTGTAGGTGGATTTCTAACCGCATGGTTTGGGTGGAGGGCAACATTCATCTTTACGTCCAGTATTGGTATAATAGTCTTTACTTCTGTGTTCTTAATGTTAAAGGAAACACTACCTCCAGAAAAACGAAATCCTCCCAAAGTAACACAATTATTCGAAACATATAGATCGTTATTAAGAAATAAACAATTTGCTTGTTATAGCATAATAGTGGCTTTTGCAAGCGGAGCAATGCAAGCATATATAGTCTCATCTCCAATAATATTTATCGTTGTAATGGGAGTTAAGCCAGAAGTATTTGGATTTTATATTATGGTAATGCCATCTCTTTTCGTTTTAGCAACTTATATTTCAAGACGCCTAAGTGAGTATATTACAATAGATAAAATAATAATTATCGGAGGCTTATTTAGCTTTGGTGGAGGAATTCTACAATTATTTTTTGGTTTAATGTTGGTAGAATCTCCATTACCAGTTTTAATAGCCTTTGCAATTTCAAATTTTGGTACAGGTCTTTTGCTTGCTAATTGTTATGCACAGGCACTTAATTCTGTAAAACCTGAAATTGCAGGTTCCGCATCTGCTTTAGGAGGTTGTCTTCATTTTGGTTATGGAGCAATCATTACTTTTATACTTGCAAATATCGAGCAAACATCCTCTTTTGTATTTAGCGTTGCCCAACTCACTACTACGACATTCGCTATAACAACAATAATTATATTAATCTTTGTTGTTAAAGCTAAAAATTAAAAAGGAATAGATTATAAATATTCAATATTTTGAAAGATATGAGAAATATAGAAATTACCTTTCTTCTATTTTACTATTTTCCTGTATTGCTTTTGTAGTACTTGCAGAGTGGGGAGTTGGAAATTTTTTCTATTTAATAGCTAGTATAATAATTGGAATATTTGTCTTAATTTCATTAAATAATCTTCAGCTTTCAAGAAAAATTTTTGTATTTACTGGGTTCATCTTAATAATATTAGCAATAATAAAAATACCTACATGGCCGAGTTTAATTCAAACTTCACTTCAAAGTTCTGCTTTCGTAGCCGCCTTCTTTCTATCTTTATCTTGCCTAAGAAATGCAGCATCTTCCTCTCATGCTATAGAAAAATGCGGTGAATTCTTAGCTAATCAAAATCCAAGTAAAAGATGCTTAGCATTGGTACTAGGGGGGCATATATACGGCGTGATACTAAGTTATGGAGCAATTTCATTACTTGGCAGTTTAGCAGAAAGAGGAGCTAGAAAAGAAGCAAATATTGAGATTAGAAAGATTAGAACAAAAAGAATGTTATTGGCTGTACAAAGAGGTTTTATAGCAATGACATGTTGGTCACCTCTCACTTTTTCTATTGCAATAACAACTTCATTAATTGATGGATCATCTTGGTCTGGAGCTGCTATCCCTTGTTTTATAAGTGCGTTAATCCTGATGGCACTAGGGTTATTACTTGATTTTTTCTATAAATCTAAAATTAATATAGATTCAAATAACTTAATCAGAAAAACAGGTTCTTGGAATACTGTAATGCCGCTTTTATTCTTATTTATTTTTTTACTAAGCTTAATAGGATCAATACAATATATCACAGATCTAAGAGCGGTTGCTGTTGTAATGCTTATAGTTCCAATATTTAGTTTATTCTGGATTATCTATCAGAACTATAATAGCAAAAACTTAAATATTTTATATATAAGAACTAAAGAGAGGGTTTCTGGATACATATTTAAAGATATAGTAAACTATAAATCAGAGTTAATATTATTAATTATGGCAGCATTTATCGGCACCATGGCATCTAGTATTATAGCTCCCTATATTAATGGTGATGTAATTAATTTCTCCTCTATTCCCTCCTGGTTGGTGCTAGTAGGAATATTATGGCTAATGCCAATAACTGGCCAAATAGGTATGAATCCTATTTTAGCAGTTTATCTGATAGCCCCACTACTTCCGCAAGCAGCTAACTTAGGTGTCTCGCCGAATGCAATAATATTAGCCCTAACTTCTGGGTGGGCCTTATCGGGAATTAGCTCGCCTTATACCGCCTCTACATTATTAATTGCCGACCTCGCTAAAATTACACCTATCCAAGCAGGATTAAAGTGGAACGGACTATTTACATTAACGGGAGGTTTGTTATTATCTTGTTGGGTTATATTTATTAGCCAATTTCTTTAAATGAGGTAACAGTGAATTTCATAGTACAGTATAAATGGTTTATAGTTGGAGCAATTCTAGGAGTATTGCAACTTTCTATTACAATTATTAGAGGAAAAAGAGTAGTTAAAGGACCTTTTTTATTTTTAATATTTGGAGCTATTATTGGATCGGTATTCTATGGCAATATAATAACTCTTGTTGATAAATATATATTATAAATATAGTATTATTATGAAAATAAGATCTTAAATTAGGGAGAGAATAATGGCATTAAAATATCCGCCAATCCATATTGATGATGTACCAATTACAAATATGGAAGAAAAAAATGGGTGGCATATATCTGAATTCAGATTACCAATTACAGGAGAATCTGGAAGTTCTACTACTGTATTTCATTCCATCTTTAAATCAGGTTCTACTCACAGTAAACACTTACACTCTAAAAGTGAAGAAGTAGCAATATATCTAAAAGGAAACGGTGTTGTTGGCCAAGGAACCGGGAGAGCAAATATTAGAGCAGGGCATTGTAGAGTAATGCCAGCGAATTCTGAACACTTCTTTCACAATGAAACTCAAGATGATGATGCAGAAGTAATTGGATTCTATATAGGCGCAAAAGATGTTGCTGATTCTGGATATGAATTCTGTGGACCAGTAACCAAAGAAGATCTAGAAATGCCAAGAAATGGATTTCATGAAGGGATACTTGTTCATTTAGATGACGTAGAATCAGAAAAAATGAATAAAGACGAAGGTTGGTCAATAACCGATTTCAAACTACCTATAAGCAAAAAAAATGGATCTTCTACAACTGTTTTTCATGCTACATTTATGCCCGGAGCAGTACATAAAAAACATATGCATGAAAATTGTGAAGAAATATATTATATAATCTCAGGTCACGGCTTAGCTGGGGCTGGCGATGAAAAAGCAGAAGTTAGAGGCGGGCATTTCCATTATATCCCAAAAGGAGTAAAGCATTGGCTATATAATCTAAGTGACAGCGAACCTATAGTGGCTGTAGGATTATATATTGGTGCTGGCAGCGTCGAAGAAACTGGTTATGTATACCTAGGTGATGTAACAGAAGATGATATAAAGATTTAAAAGGAGCAACTAAATGAAATTATTATATTTTAATGACTACAGATTAGGCGTATTGAGAGATGATACTGTAATTGATATTACAGATATTTTATTAGACATCCCTCATCGAGATACACTCGACTTAATGAATGGTTTAATTGAAAATTTTGATGCTTATAAAGTCAAGATAGAAAATTTCATAAAAAGTTCTAGTGGTATTAATGTAGACAAAGTTACATTAAGAGCTCCAACACCTAGACCATCAAATATAGATTGTATGGCTGTAAATTATATGGAAGATGGGACTAGAGCAGAACCAGCTCCAATAAATGCATTCCATAAAGCAGTAAGTACAATAATTGGAGACGGTGAGGCTATGGAACTTACCGATATACCCGCAACAGTATTTGAAGGCGAAGCTGAATTAGCACTTGTTATAGGTAAAAAAGCTCACAATATAAAGGCTTCAGATGCTATGGATTATGTGTTTGGTTATACAAACTTTATCGATGGGTCTGCGAGAGGTCTACTTGCTTCAAATTTCTTCTTTTCAATGAAATCAAGAGCTAGCTACACTCCAATAGGACCTTACCTAGTAACAAAAGATGAAATAGAAAATCCTCAAAATCTGCAAATTACTCTAAAAAATAATGGGCAGGTTATGCAAAACTTTAATACCGATGATATGGCTCATAATATACCAAGATGTATCGAATGGCTCAGCTCAATTCACGTATTGCAACCAGGAGACATTATTGCAACCGGGACTAATCACAGGGGCTTAAATCCATTTATGGATGGTGATAAAATAGAATTGGAAGTTGAAAAAATTGGAAAGCTTACAATTAATATTACAGATCCATTAAATAGAAAATGGGCAAGGATAACAAGAAGAGAACACGTTGAAGAACTAAAGCTTCAAGGAGCGCATACCCCCCAAATTAGCGGGAAATATGCGCCTGATAATGTTAACAATAAAAAAGATGATAGTAAATCACGCCTACTAACAAGCATCTAATTTATTTAATACTGAATAATTCCAAGGCAGACTTGCCAGCTACATTTGATATTTGATCATCTGTTAGCTCGCTTGTAGCAATATGTTCAATTGGATAATATTCTGCCATATCGTAAGGATAATCAGTTCCTAGAACAATATGCTTATCTCCATATATTTTTATCAGGTATTCTAACTGATGCCTTGTAAATACAGTAGTATCAAAATAAATCATTGAAAGATATTCAGAGGGTAATTTATTAAGATTACCCTTTGCATCTTTTCTTGCACCCCATGCGTGATCAATTCTACCTGAGTATGCTGGTAAAAATCCACCTCCATGTACTGCGAAAATCTTCAAATTAGGAAATTTTTCTAATAAACCGTTAAATATTATATAATGCAAAGCAACCGATGTATCTAATGGGTTTCCGATTACATTAGTAAAATAATATCCAGAAAATCTTTCTCCATGCGAGAATCCTAAAGGATGAAGCATAACAACTAAGCCTAATTTTTCAGCTTTTTCCCAAAATGGATCAAATATCGGATCCGATATTTCCTTACCGTTAACGTTAGTTAAAATTTGAACGCCTTTAAAATTTAATTCGTTCTTTATATAGTCTAGCTCACTAAGACAAATATCCATTTCCTGCAAAGGAACTGTTCCTAAACCAACAAATCTATCTGGTTTTTCTTCAACCCATTTTGCAATTCCATCATTAACTAAACGTGAAACCTTAGCAGCATCCTCGCCTTTTGCCATATAATAGCACTGATTTGGCACTGAAGCTAAAACCTGCATATCAATACATTGAGTATCCAAAACATTAATTCTGTCCTCGATAGAAGTTAAAGCAATTGTTCTTTCTTCATCTTGAATTTTTTGTATCTTTAAAGTTTCTTCACTTGAATTATGCACAAATGGGATATCTCCTAAATTATACAATGGTGCAATATAATCATGGGCTTCTTGTATGAGTATATGGGCATGCGTGTCTATAGTTCTTGTTTTTAACCTAATTGGATCAGTTGAAACAACTCTACCTGAAGTAGGTCCGTATCTATTTAACTGACTACCTCTGTCTTTTGTATCGATAACACTGTGTGACATTTTTTATTATCCTATTCTTTTAATTTTATTATATTATAATGATATTATTATTTACTAAACTATAATTCATTCTTTTAACTCAATGTATAGATTAAAATGCTAAAAATTAATAAAAAAAAATATAATTTACTAGATCTTTATAAAAGTATCAGAGATAAGAGTCTTTCTCCAATTGATATAGCAGAAAAAGTAATAGAAAATTACTCTAATACTAAATCAAGTCTTAATGCCTATAGAGAATTTGATCCTGATAAAATCTTAAATCGAGCAAAAGTAGTAAACAAAAAAATCAATAAGAGTATTGATTCTGGAAAATTAATGGGTATTCCAATATCTATTAAAGATCTATATGGGGTAAGTGGCTACAAGACATACGCCGGTACGCCATCAGCTTTACCTATAAAATGGGAAGTAGAGGGTCCTATAGTAAAAAATACTCAAAAGCAATGTGCTCTTATCACAGGAAAAACCCATACAGTTGAATTTGCTTTCGGGGGACTTGGAATTAATCCTCACTGGGGAACTCCAATAAACCCATGGGACTCAAAAAATCATCGTGTTCCTGGTGGTTCTAGTGCGGGAGCTGGTGTTAGCATAGAAACTGGGACAGCAATGATTGCATTAGGAAGTGATACCGCAGGTTCAGTAAGAATTCCAGCTTCAATAACAGGTAATGTTGGTCTCAAAACAACCGTAGGAAGATGGTCTACTGATGGAATAGTGCCACTAAGCACTAGCCTTGATACAGCTGGAATAATGACAAATACTATAGAGGATTTATTTTTCTCATTCTTAGAAATAAATAAGCATTCAAAGATAAAATCTAAAATAAATATTAATGAAATTAATAACTATGTTAATAATTCTTATAAATACGGACTTGTTGATTGGTTCTTCGAAGAATGTGACCCCTATATTAACAGAGAAATATTAAAAGTATTTGATAAAATATCATCCAGAAATCAAAATAAAATTACGGCTATTCA
The DNA here is from genome assembly GCA_018651345.1 of Rhodobiaceae bacterium. Classification (GTDB taxonomy): domain Bacteria; phylum Pseudomonadota; class Alphaproteobacteria; order Rhizobiales; family TMED25; genus CAJIYR01. The sequence continues at coordinate 33,113 of JABIEF010000069.1, read as the reverse complement.
ATCGAGTGAAATTAAAGAGTCCCACGCTCTTTTTTTAAAAGGAGGGCTTGCAGCTTCAGAATTTGGATCTTTTATAAATAATGAAATGATAGAGTTTAAAAAAACACTTGATCCTAATGTCGCATATAGAATCAAAGACATAAGTGATTTTCCTGCAATTGAATACATACAAAGAGTAAAAGAATTGAAAGTATTAAGTAATAAAATACATTTATTATTTAATGAAATAGATTTCTTATTATCACCAACCATTATTATATCAGCGCCAAAAGTTTCTGATTTAGTTGAGGTTGATGCATACTCAAAAGCTAACTCAGCATTTTTAAGGAACACTTCTCCAATTAATCTGCTAGGTCTTTGTGCGGTCACAATTCCTGTTGCTCTTGATAATAATCAAATACCTATAGGATTACAAATAATAGGAGCAAAAAATAAAGAAGAAGAAGTAATGATAGCAGCGAGGTCTATAGAAAATATTATTGGCAACAAATATCAATCTTTAAACAAAGATATTTTATAAAATAATTTACCCTTTACTGGAGGGCTTTCTCTAAAAGATCTAACAACTCTTTTGTTACATCGGGCTTTATTCCAAACCACGCTTCCCAGGCTGGAACAGCTTGATATACCAACATTGGCAGACCATTTAATGTTTTGTTTCCTCTCAAGCTTGCTCTTTTAATTAAATCTGTATCAATTGGATTGTATATTAAATCAATAACAATAGCTTCTCTTGGCAGGCCTGAAATATCCATATCTAAAGGATCTTTTCCTATCATTCCTTGGCTTGTTGTATTAATGAAAAGGCCACAATCATTTAAAGAATTTTCCTTTTCATCCCATGGTATTATCTTAATTACATTTCCAAAATATTTTTTTAAAATTTTAGACTTTTCATAAGTTCTATTGGATAACCTTATCTCTTTTATTCCATAATTTATAAGAGAATATAGAATAGCTCTTGAAGCTCCACCAGCACCAATTACAATAACAGGTTTTTTGTTAAAGATATTTTCTGAATAATTGCTTATCAAACTATCCATAAAACCCTTTGCATCATAGTTAGCACCCAAAAGACTCTTATTATTATTAATAGTTATACAATTAATTGCACCTATAGTCTTGGCGCTTTGATCTATTTCATCAACGTAATTTAATGCATTAACTTTATGTGGTATTGTAATATTAAACCCGCGTAAATTATATTGATCAATATCTTCAAAAAAAGATTTCAAAGAATCTGGTGCAATCTCTAACGATAAATATTCTGCATCTACATTGTATTTCTCAAACCAGTATTGATGAATCAGTGGTGATAAAGAATGGGCAATAGGATAACCAATAATTCCTATTTTAGAAATTTTCTTAGAAATTTTCAAAGAACCAACTTCCCATCAAAATTTTATAGATATTTATATATTATAATAACAATCAATTTATTGACATTACAATTATAATTTATACTCTATAGTTTAACGAACAATTATAGCTTTACAGATCGTAGGAAATTCATGATTAAATTTTTAAATAAAATTTTTAGCAGTAAAAATTCAGAAAAAGTTGAAGATATAGCTAAACCAACAGAATTACAAATATCAATTACCAGCTTATTAATAAGAGCCGCTTCAATTGATGATGATTTCGCAATTTTGGAAGAGAAAAAAATAGAAGAGTTAGTTAAAAAATATTTTAATATAGATGATGATGATATGTTGAATGTATTACAAGAAGCAAAAGTAAGGGAGTCCAATGCAGTTGATCTTTATTCATTTACAAAGGTAATAAAAGAAAACCTTAATCAAGAAGAAAGAAAAATTATTATTGAAATGATGTGGGAAATTGTTGCAGTAGATAAAAATTTTGATCCGTATGAAAATAATTTAGTTTGGCGTACTGCAGAATTAATTGGAATTTCAACAAGAGATAGAATGAATCTCAAATCAAAGGTAATTAAAAATCTTTAGTTATGTTAACTGAAAAAAAAGTACTTATAATCTTACACCAAGAGAGGTCTACCCCCGGAAGGATTGGATTATTGTTACAGTCACGTGGTCTTAGATTAGATATACGAAGACCTGCTTTAGGTGACCAATTGCCTAATACACTTGAAAACCATATTGGTGCTATCATGTTTGGTGGACCAATGAGTGCTAATGATAATAATGATTTTATCAATTATGAGAAAGATTGGATTAATATTCCAATAAAAGAAAAAAAACCATTTCTTGGAATTTGCTTAGGTGCACAATTATTAACGTGTACTCTTGGTGGAAGTGTTCGTAAAAATAAAAGTGGTCTTGTTGAGATAGGCCATTATCCAATATATCCAACAGACTCAGGAATGAAAATTATTAACTGGCCTACGCATGTTCATCAATGGCACAAAGAATGGATGGAACCTCCGAAATGCTGTGATTTATTAGCTGTAGGAGAAACGGGCGAGGCGCAGGCATTTCGGTTAGAAGATAATATTTATGGAATCCAATTCCATACAGAATTAACATTAGCAATGATACACAGATGGCTAGTAAAAGCTGAAAATAAATTACAATTACCCGGTGCTCAAGAAAGAAAAAAACATTTTGAAGGCAGATTATTGTATGATATGCATGTAAAAACTTGGCTAATTGATTTTTTTAATTTATTATTTAAATAATTTTATTATTAAAAGGTATTTTTAAGATGGCAAAATATGAATGTGAAAAATGTGGAATGAGCATAGGCGTAATGACTTGTGGAAAATGTGAAACTGAACTTTCTCATAGTACTATTACAAAACCTGACGGATCAAGTGTGCACATAAGCGAGTGCCGAAATGGACACGGAAAAGTAAAATCACCGATGTGTTGTGGCCAAGACATGAGTTGTGAAATAGCTTAATTAAAATTACAATAATTTATTGAGTAAAAAACATCTGCTGATTATTAACTTTAAATCCCTCAATAGCTTTTTGCCCTTTTTTGGACAATAGCCATTCTGCTAATTTTTTTGCTCCATTATGATTCAATTTAGGATATTTTTCTTCGTTTAATAATACAATACCATAGTTATTGATTAAATTTATTCTATCTGCCAAAAGTATAGTGTGATTACTTTTATTTTTAAACGATATCCAAGTTGATCTGTCACATAAAGTATAGGCCGAATCTTGAACAGACATATTAAGAGTTGCGCCCATACCACTTCCACTCTCAAAATACCATTCTTGATCTATGCTAGGATTATATACCTCAACTTCATTCCAAATCTTTAACTCTTTAATATGCGTACCTGAATTATCCCCTCGTGATAGAAACCTTGCTCTTTTTTCATATATTTTTTCAAAAGCCTTATATATATTATCTGCATCTCCAACGTTTGCAGGATCATCAACAGGTCCAATTAATATAAAATCATTGAACATCAAATCAAATCTTTTACTTCCATAACCATCTGCAACAAATTGTTCTTCTAACTCTTTCTCATGAACTAATAGTAAGTCACCATCACCATTTTTAGCATTTTTAATAGCCTGACCAGTTCCGACAGCAACTACATCTACCCTTATTGATGTGTCTTGTTCAAATAAAGGAAGTATGTAACTAAAAAACCCTGAATTATCTGTTGATGTTGTCGCTTGTAAAATTATATTATCTTGCTCATCATCCGTACTGGTAAAAATAATATAAAGTAGGGTAGCCATAAAAAACACAAAATATAAATATTTCTTCATGCGTACCTCATTTTAAAAATAAATAATTATCTATAAGAATATTTTTCCTGCAAGATATGATTTTGCCTTTACTGAATTCTTTAAGTTAAAGAAGTCACTTGAATCCGTGTGTTCTATCACCATTCCTTTGTCAATAAAAATTATATCATCTGCTATTCTTTTTGCTTGATGCATATCATGGGTAACAAAAATCACTTTTGTCTTATTTTTGCTAACCTCTTTTATGATATCTTCAACGAACTTAGTTGTAGATGGATCTAAATTAGAGGTGGGCTCATCTAAAAATAATAATTTTGGTTTAATTGCCAACGCCCTTCCTAAAGCTAATCTCTGTTTTTCACCTGCTGATAATAATCTTGCCGCACGATTTTTAAACTCTAACAAATGGACTTTCTCTAATATATCATCTATTTGGTAATTGGATCTCATTTTCCTATTTAAGACAAAACTTATATTGTCACCAACGGATCTTTTCAACAAAACTGGAGTTTGAAAAACCATGCTCTGTTGTAACTTTATTTGATGATTAAGCTTTTGATTATTCCATAAAATATATCCCGTACTTGGAATAATAAGTCCGTGTAATAATTTTAACATTAACGTCTTACCAGAACCATTTGAACCCATAAGAACAGTCAGACCGTCGTTATTAATACTCATATTCGTATTACAAATCAATTGCTTGTTGTCAATATTAAGCGTTACATTAACCATAGATATAGGGAAAATATCCTGAGAAGCAGTTAAAAATTTATTTTCATCATTTCTATTCATTAAATTACACAATCATTTGTTTGAAAAATATTTTGAACCTCTGAGCAACATGGCGCAACCATTTACAAGAAAGGTTATTGATATCAAAATCATTCCTAAAGCTAAGGCTAATGCTAAATCTCCTTTTGCTGTTTCTGAGGCAATGGCAGTAGTCATAACTCTAGTTACATGCGCTATATTTCCTCCTACGATCATAACAGCCCCAACTTCAGATATAGCCCTACCAAAACCAGCCAATCCAATTGTTAATAAGCTATATCTAGCATCCCATAATAATGCAAAAATAGCTGAAGCTTTCGTTATTAATAAGGAAGTAAATAACTCCTCATACTCTTCATAAAGACTCTCTACCACTTGTCTACTCAAAGCAGCAACTATTGGCGTAATAAGTATTGTTTGAGCAATTATCATGGCTATCTGTGTATACAAAAGTTTAAAAGTACCCATTGGACCTGCATTTGATAACAAAAGATATACAACCAAACCAACTACAACTGGAGGCAGCCCCATTAAAGTATTAATCATTAATATTGTGAATCTACGACCAGGAAATCTATAAATAACAATTATAGCTCCAAGAGGAAAACCTATTATACAACCTATAACAGTTGATAAGGTTGATATTTTTAAAGAAAGAAAAACTATTTCTAATAGTTCCTTATTTCCTTCTAAAAGTAAGGTTGCCGCTAAATTAAAAGCTTCAGTAAAACTCTGCATATCAAATATAAATACCTAGCATTGAGTTAATAACCCATGTGCCATTTATGCAAACCTAAATCTGCTTCAGAAAATCTCTCTTTTCCCATAAATTGTTGATGCCAATATGGATACAATAGCTTAGGCTTACTAACCTTATTTAACTTTTCTAACTCCTCATCACTGAGAATTAAATCTGCTGCTGGAAGGTTTTCACTAAATTGTTTCTCACTTCTTCCTCCAATAATTAACGAGGTCACAGTCGGTCTACTAAGCAACCACGCAAGAGATATTTGTGAGGGGGGAACAGATCTATTATTGGCAATTTCTATAATTGTATCAATTATATTATATAGTTTATCTTCATCATGAATAGGAGGATTTTTCCATTTTCTTTCAAAATGACGAGAACCTTTTGGACCAGATTCTCCTCTTTTATATTTTCCAGTTAGTAGACCGCCTGCCAAGGGACTCCATACTAATGTTCCTAATTCTTCGGAAATAGCAATAGGAATCAACTCATTTTCTGCTTCTCGAGACTGTAATGTGTAATGAATCTGCTGGCAAATAAACCTCTGTCTTGAATCTTTGTCTGCAACAGCTAATGATTTCATCAGATGCCACCCAGAAAAATTTGAACAACCGATATATCTAACCTTACCAGTTCTTACCAGACTATCAAATGCTTCCATAATCTCCTCAAGAGGTGTCATGCCGTCCCATTTATGAGCTAAATAAATATCTATGTGGTCTATTTTTAATCTTTTTAAGCTTGCCTCACATGCTGAAATAATATGATACCGTGATAAACCTATATCATTAGGGCCATCACCCATTGGATTCCATACTTTAGAAGCAATTAAAAGATCATTTCTTTTGCCTTTTATAGCTTCTCCTAGTACCTCTTCCGATGCTCCCTTCGCATAGCCATCAGATGTGTCCACTAAATTTATACCCCCATCGATACACAAATCTATATTTTTTTTAGCCTCTTTTACCCCTAATGAGAATAATGCTTGCGATGGATCTGCATTACCGTAATTCATTGTTCCAATAGCAAGGTTAGATACCTTTAAGCCTGATCTGCCCAGTAGATTATATTTCATATTATCCCCTATAAATTTAAATTGTGCCGCCGAGCAAAATTAAACTGCTGATCCACGCATTATGATACGTTTCTATACCATCTAAGCTACAACGACCTTAAACTAAGATGTTCAAAGTATTATATATGTTTTATTTTAAACTATTTATAGAATATAATCTATACTATTAATCGATTTTATCACTAAGATGCTCAACTCCAGGATCATCAGGAGAATGTATAGAATCTTGATTTAAAGATTTTTTATCTGAAATAATATTTTTTTCTTTAGGCTTATCTTCTGCCCGCATTAAAGTTGTCTTTATGTAAGGATTTAAATTACTTTGCTTGAGATCGGGATTATTTTCTTCAGTGAATTCTAATGTCTCTCTCGTTTTATTAATTTCTTCTCTATTATTACTTATTGTAATTTTATCTTCATTAGAAATACATGTTAGATCTTCTATATTTCCCCATCTAAACACGTCTAATTCACCTGTAACTGGAGATGCTGGAAGCCACATTGGTGAAATATAGTTATTAGCATACCAAACTGGATCACTTTTTGCATTTAGTCCTTTTACGAGCCATTCTCTAATTTTTCCTTGGTCTCCATTATCTATTGTTTCTATCTCAGACATCAAGATACAAACTCTTTTTTGAACGTTATTATTAATATATGGGTTAAGTGCTTTTCTTGCTTTTTCAACATCAAGACTCTGAATAGCTGCAGTTGCCAGTGAAATAGCAGCTTCTATATTATCTTTAGGACCTTTTTTTATTAAATTTTCAATTCTCGAAAGTCTTTCTTTTGGTGGAATTCCCGGTATAATATAGCTATATATGATTGAAAGATCTGGGTGGGGATTAATTTTCCATGACTTTTCAATTATCCTGTCTGCTTTCGAATACTGACCTTTATCTGAGTAAATTCTTGCGGCTATGGAAGAGGAAGCAATTAAATCTGGTTCTAATTTATTTGCTTCAATTGCTATTTTTAAACTATTTTCAACATCGTTTTCTTCTAGAGCTTGTGCTTCGGCAGTCATCAGGACTGCTTTTTTTCTATTTGCAACTTGTTTATTTATTATCTTATTTTTTAGTTGCATTTCTATAGTTTTTTGAGCACCATTCCAATTCCTATCCAATATTTGAAAATCTAACATTGCTTCAAGAACCCATGGCTCATCTTTTTTATACTCAATAGCACTCGTCAATAAATTTCTCGTTTTTTCAACACTCTCTTCGCTTTTCAAAAGTGTAAATAACCCTCTCATTCCTAGAATCTTAGTATCTTCGTATTTAATCATATTTTCGAAAATATTTTTTAGACTTACACGATCTTCTTTTAAGTTAGCATTTTGTGCTTTTAATATAAGTACGAATGGATTTTCTTTATCTTTAATATATTTATCTACTTTTCTAATTTGTTCATCCGTATCAATAAAATTTCCTGCTGCAACAGATACCATACCTCTTGATAGCGCATCCGTACCCTTTTTATGATTTTTCTTTAAATAGTAATCCTTAACGTAACTGGGTATATTAAAAACCCAATTAACACCTACCCATGCAAATATTATAAATATTGCAAATACAAAGAGACCAATGAATAGAATTAATAAACTAATTGTTATTTCATAACTACCCCAGTTAAGCAGAACAAAGCCAGGATGATCCGATAACCAAGAGATTAAAAATGCCCCAAATAATACAATAAGTAAAAAACTAATTATTTTACTCATATGGATTTTCCTCTAAGATAAATTTCTTATTTTTTTGTTCTAATATGTAATCATTTAAAATTTTTATTTCTCTTAGGAAATCTAGCCTAGAATTAGCTTTTATTATCAAATTTTTGGTTACATTATTTGACGGTAGTTTTTTAATCAAACTAATTGCTTCGTACAAATTATCAGTAACAATATAATCTTTAACTTCGCTAAGACTAATATTTTCAATATTATTATCGACCCGACGTATAGTTATCTCTTTTGATACTTTACTTAAAAACTTTGACATTACATCGTAATTACCATTTGTTTTGGGAATATCAATTAATTGCAAACTATCTAAATCTTTAAGTAAACTATCTTTTGTTGGAATCATTTTATAAGACAGAGTTTCAATTTTCTTAATATTTGAAATCTCTGGAAATAATTTCCTTAATTCAATTACTTCGTTTGTAAAAAATTTATTCAAATTTACATTGCTGAGTATATCTTTATATAGCAGTTCTGCTGTGAGTATGTTTCTTGTATTTAAATCCCTAGTCAATTGATAGATCTCTTTTTTCAATAATACTAGATCTTGATTATAATTATCTGACTTATCTAGTAAAACATTTGAAGAAAGTAATGGTTTCTCTAATTCATTTAACTCTTTAATATTTGATTTCTTAGATTTGCTTGTATCGATAGATAAATCTTCTTGCGCTTGAATCTTGTTTTCTAATGACACTATTTTTAATGAGATATTATTAATTCTATTATCTATTAAATTAAATTTTTCTAAATTATTTCTGGGAGGATTGGTATTATAATCATCTATAAAAAGATTTATTTTACCATCAAGTTCAATAATTTCATTTTTAAGTGATTCTAAACCAGATAAACTTATTTCTAAGCTACCTAAAGTAGATAATTTTTTTTCTATGCGATCTATATTATCTAAATTTGAATCAATTTTCTTATCAATAACAAAAACATCAAAAGAGCTGCCTTTAATAATAAAAGAATAGATTAATGATAAAAGAATAAGAGAGAAAGTTGCTATTATAATAATTTTTATAAAACTTATAAAAATTTTTTTAAAGGATCCTTTATTGAATTGATTATTTGTACCTTTTTTATTAATAGAGCTGCCTTCGTCATCTTCTATTATAGTGTCAATTGTCACATTAGGTTTTTTATTACCAATATTATCGCTATGGTTCTCTTGCATATAACACACATCAACTTAGTTTATTAGGTTAATAATATCATCATTCATCGGATATTTGGCTACTTTTACTTTCATATTGAATGCTCTCAATATGTCTGCTATTTCCTCAGATAAACAATACGCACAAATTATTGACGTTTTATTACTTAATTTATTTATTTTAATTAAATTTATAAATATTTCTGCAGTTCTTTTCGAATAAAAAATTATTCCGTCTATAGTATTATTATTAATTGCAGTGACTGTTTCCATTAATAACGCCGTTGCAGAATTAGCCTTATAGACAATCTCTTCACTAGTAGATATTCCAAAATTATTTAGTATTTTACATATATCACAATTTATATCTGCACCCCTTATATAAAGAAACTTATTATTCTTTATTGAATGACTAGTAATTATTTCTAGTAAATCTTCTGAAGTACCATTAGCATGATGTATGTTTTTAAAACCATAATTTATTAAAATATTTCTTGTTGCTATGCCAATACAAAAAAATATTTTATTTTTTAGTTTATTAATATTATGTATTTTTAATAATGAATGGGCAGCATATCTGCTTGTAATAATAAAACAGTTTATTTCTTTTATATCAAAATCGTTCTTTATAAATTCAATCTCTAGCATAGGATCAATTAAAACATCGTGGTGCAAATTTTCCATTAAGCTACCAAGGTGCAAAGAATCCTCCATGGGCCTTGTTAAGATAAATCTCATAGAGAATACCTATTTAATTAAGTGTTTATTATAATAATCTAATAAAGATCTTCCTATATCATAACTTAATTCTTCATAATTCTGAATAGAATCTTTCTTGTTTATATTGAAAACATTAGATCCATCTTCACTTGCTATCATCGCTCTAATATTAATAAGGTTTTCATCCTCAATAATTGCATTAATACCAATAGGTTGCATACATGATCCTCCAAAAACAGAAACAGCACATCGTTCAGCTTTGGCTAATAGAAATGTAATTTCGTCATTTATTCCATCAACTATTTTATTAATCCTATCGTCATTTATTCTAGTTGTAAGTCCTATAATACCTTGTCCAGCAGCAGGTATCATTTTATTAATACTAATCGGAGAAATATAGTTCTTATTAAAATTTAATCTATTAATCCCTGCCATTGCGAGAAATGTTGCATCAACCTCATTATCTTCTAATTTTTTTATTCTTGTATCAAAATTACCCCGAAAATTTTTTATTATTATATCAGGTCTCATGGATTTTACTATAGCAGCACGGCGTGGAGATGAGGTTCCTACCAATGCATTTATTTTTAAATCTTCTATAGATTCTACCTTACCTACAGAAACAAGTGCATCTCTCGGATCATCTCTAACCAAAACGCCTGAAATTTGAATCCCTTCAATTAAATCACTCTCTATGTCTTTAACAGAGTGGGCCGCGATATCTATTTCTCCATTAACTAGAGCTCTATCGATCTCTTTAGTAAACAGTCCCTTTCCATCAAATTTATTTAAACTATTTTTATCAATAAAATCTCCCGAAGTATTAATAATTTTTATTATAATATCTTCTTTATTTATTTTATTATTCATAATAAGTTGAGAAGAAACTAATTTTGCTTGTTTTAATGCTAATGGAGATGCACGAGTTCCTATTATAATTTTATCATGCTTAGATTTTTGATTTTTCATAAGGGGTCATCAATTTTATTTTTAAAAAAAATTAATAATATTTATCATAACGATCATAACGAAAAATATTATTACATATAAAGATATTGATTTATAACAATTCTAAACTAATAACAATCATAAAAGAAATATATGAACAATAATACTTTAACAGTCTTAGGAATAGAAACAAGTTGTGATGAAACAGCTGCAGCTATTGTGCGAAGAACAAGTGATGGCCAAGGCACTATTCTATCGAATATAATTAACTCACAAATAGAAAAACATAAGAAATATGGTGGGGTTGTACCTGAAATAGCAGCAAGATCTCATATAAGTGTAATTGAAAATGTTATTAAATCGAGCTTAAATGATGCAAAATTAAGTTTTAATGATATTAATGCCATCGCCGTGACTGCTGGACCTGGATTAAAGGGCGGTCTACTTGTTGGACTGACAACAGCAAAAGCTTTATCAATGGCTAGAGGCATACCCTTAATAGGTGTGAACCATCTTGAAGCTCATGCACTCACTATTAGATTAATAAAAAAAATTGAATTTCCATATCTACTGTTGCTCGTTTCTGGAGGTCACACCCAAATATTAATAGTAAATGATGTTGGAAAATATGAACGCCTAGGTACAACAATAGATGATGCGGTTGGCGAAGCTTATGATAAAGTAGCAAAATTACTAAACTTAGGTTATCCTGGCGGACCAATAGTAGAAGAGCAAGCAAAGAAAGGAGATTCTAAGAAAATAAAATTTCCAAGACCTTTGATATATTCGGGAGACTTAAATTTCTCCTTTTCTGGACTAAAAACAGCAGTTAGAAGAGAAATAGAAAAATCTATCCCTTTAACTAAACATGATGCTGAAAATATATGCTCATCTTTCCAAGATGCTGTAATTAGTGTTATAATAAATAAACTTGAAGGCAGCATCAAATTGTTTAAAATAAAGAACCCTAAAATTACTAAACCTGATGTAGTTATTGCAGGAGGAGTAGCATCTAATAAAACAATATATAATTCAATAAATAATCTTTCAACAAAATTTGGAGTTACATTACACGTCCCCCCCCAAGGTTTATGCACTGATAATGGAGCAATGGTTGCCTGGGCAGGTGCAGAAAGATTCTCAAAAAACCATATAGACAATTTATCGATTGAAGTTAAGCCCCGATGGCCATTAGATCCAGAGGCTAAAGCGGCAATAGGCGCAGGAGTAAAAGCTTAAATGAAAAAAAAAATAGGTATTATAGGAGCTGGTGCTTGGGGAACAGCTATTGGTATATTAGCTCATAAAAATGGTCATAATGTTTCACTTTGGCACTACGATTATCAAAAAGCTTTATTGATGAAAGAAACAAGAGATTGTCCTTATTTATTGAACGTAAAAATTAACGATAGTATTATCATCACAGATAAATTAAATGATATCTTAGACTCAGATATATTAATATATGCAGCACCAGCACAAGAATTCAACTCTTTAACTATGAAAATATCAGAATCTAATTCTGCATTTAATAACCCAGTTATAATAGCCTCGAAAGGAATAGATAATAAAATTAATAAGTTGTTAGACAGTATTTGTAAGCACAATCTTCCAAATAGCAATCCAGTTATACTATCGGGCCCTGGGTTTGCTGAAGATATTGTTAAAGAACTCCCTACAGCTCTGACAATTGCAGCTCATGATTTAAAATTAGCTAATATGGTTGGTAACATTTTTGCTAATGAATATTTTCGCCCTTACTTTAGCACAGACCTAATTGGTGTGCAAATAGGTGGAGCCCTAAAAAATATAATAGCAATTGCCTCTGGAATAGCTATTGGTAATAATTTAGGAGATGGTGCCGTTGCATCTATAATTACACGAGGATTATCAGAAATGACTAAGTTCGGTATAGAATTAGGTGCAAAACACGAGACTTTCAATGGTCTATCTGGTATTGGCGATTTAGTATTAACAGCAACAAATAGAAAATCTCGAAATACAAAATTAGGGATTCTAATTGGGTCATCAAAATCAATAGCAGACTACTCTCTACTAAGCGAAGGTGTTCATACTACAAATGCAGTTATACATATTTCTAAGTCCCTTAATATCGGAATGCCCATTACTGAGGCTGTTTATCAAATAATAAATAATAAATATACAGCAAAAGAAGCAATATCATCTCTTTTAAAAAGACCCTTAAGGGATGAATTATAAAAAAAATAGGAGTTATTTATGAAAATATCTTTATCAAATGAAGTCACGGATGATTGGGCAAAAAACGCGTATATCAACGAAGAAAAGTATAATACATTATATAAACAAAGTATTGAGAATCCAGATAGGTTTTGGGGGGAACAAGGTAAAAGAATAAAATGGATAAAACCCTATTCCAAAGTAAAAAATACATCCTATAAGAAAAATAATATTAACATAAAATGGTATGAAGATGGCACTTTAAATGTTTGTGAAAATTGTATTGATAGACACTTAGAAAAAAATGCGAATAAAGTTGCCATCATCTGGGAAGGTGATGAAATTAATGAATCCAAATCATACACCTATAGAGAACTATACGAAGCTGTATGTAGATTCTCAAATGTATTAAAAAAACTTGGCGCAAAAAAAGGTGATAGAATAACAATATACATGCCTATGATTCCTGAAGCAGCCTTTGCAATGCTGGCTTGCGCAAGAATAGGTGCTATTCACTCTGTTGTATTTGGAGGATTCTCTCCTGAAGCCTTAGCTGGAAGAATACATGACTGTAAGTCGTATATTGTTATTACTGCTGATGAGGCTATTAGGGGTGGAAAGACTATACCTTTAAAAGACAATGTAGACGAGGCAATAAGACTTGCTAAGGATCTAGGCACTATCGTAGAAAAAAATTTGGTCATCAAAAGAACAGGGAATAAGATAAACTGGAATTCAAAAAAAGATCTTTGGTTACATGAAGAAGAAAAAGAAGTTAGTGATCATTGCCCTCCAGAAGAAATGAATGCTGAAGATCCTCTTTTCATTCTATATACATCTGGGTCAACTGGAAAACCAAAAGGTGTTCTGCATACAACTGGAGGATATATTGTTTATACCTCAATAACCCATCAATATATTTTTGATTATAAACCTGATGATATATATTGGTGTGGAGCAGATGTTGGCTGGATTACTGGGCATAGTTATATGATATATGGTCCATTATCAAATTGTGCTACAACAATGATGTTTGAAGGAATTCCCAACTATCCAGATGCCTCACGTTTTTGGAATATTATTGATAAACATAAAATTAATATATTTTACACTGCACCAACTGCTATTAGAGCCTTAATGGGAGCAGGTGATCAATTTGTTACATCAACTGACAGATCTTCCTTAAAATTACTAGGCACAGTTGGAGAGCCTATTAATCCAGAAGCTTGGCAATGGTACTATAATGTTGTTGGGGGGGGAAAGTGTCCTATCGTCGATACTTGGTGGCAAACCGAAACAGGTGGAATAATGATAAGCCCCTTACCTGGCGCAATCAGTCAAAAAGCTGGCTCAGCAACATACCCTTTTTTTGGAATTAATCCAGAAATTATGGATTCAAATGGCAACATACAAAAAGGAGAATGCGAGGGCAATCTTGTTATTACCGACTCATGGCCAGGACAAATGAGAACAGTTTATGGAGACCATAAAAGATTTGAAGAAACTTATTTCTCAACTTATAAAAATATGTATTTTACAGGTGATGGTTGTAAAAGAGATAAGGATGGATATTATTGGATTACCGGTCGAGTAGATGATGTAATTAATGTTTCTGGCCATAGGCTAGGAACGGCAGAAATAGAATCTGCACTAGTCTCACATCAATCTGTTACTGAAGCTGCGGTTGTAGGATACGCTCATTCACTGAAAGGCCAAGGAATTTATGCCTATGTTACATTGATGCATAATCTAAAACCCAATGAGAATCTTACCAATGAATTAATTAAATGGGTTAGAAAAGTTATTGGACCAATTGCTACTCCTGACTATATACAATTTGCACCAGGACTACCAAAGACACGCTCTGGTAAAATTATGAGGAGAATACTACGTAAAATTGCTGAGAATGATTTTAATAACCTTGGTGACATATCAACACTTGCAGATCCAAGCGTTGTAGACCATCTGATTAACAACAGAAAAAATATATAGCATACAAACTACTTGTAATTAGAAATCTGAAGCTATTCCTTTTCTCTCCCAATCTCCGTATCTTGTGGGCTCTAAACCTTTAGGACCATTAACTTCTTTTGGTCGTGAATTTTTCTCTTCATTTTTCTTTCTTTCTTCAGCTTCCTTCAAAGCTCTTTGTGCCGCCGAAGAAGATGTATTTATTTCTTTATTCATATATTTACTCATAAGGTTTATATATAATCTATAATAATATATTACAATATGGAGATTATATCCTGACTTACAATAAAAAAGAAGAGAATGGTTCTATATCAAGAGCTTTTGCTCTCGAAATAATAAATGACATAACTATAGATAATAAAAATTTTCAAGAATCAATAGAAAATATTATAAAGAAAAAACCATTTTCGTCTGCAGACAAGAGAGATATTTCACTTGGAAGATTGATTGCCTTAACAACATTAAGAAGATACAATGTTATTGAACTGATCCTAGAAAAATATATTAAAAAATCAATAAAAACCCATTCTCATTCTGTGCATAATATTCTTTGCATTAGTCTCTGCCAAATACTTTATTTAAATACGCCTGCATATGCGGTTGTTAATATTGCTATAGGATTAACCAAAAATCAAAATAAAGGTAAATTTTTAAAGAATCTCGTAAATGCAATCCTTAGAAGGATAAGTTTGGAGAAAGAATTACTTATTAAAGAGTATAATAACCCTGTCCTTATTTTACCTAAGTGGATAAAAAAAAGATGGTTATTACAGTATGGGGAAGTTTTATTAAAACAAATATGTTCTGCACAAATCATAGAACCACCATTAGATCTAACCGTAAAAGAAAATCCTATAGAATGGGCAAAAAAACTAAACGGTACTGTGACAAAATCTGGGTCTGTCCGTCTACAAAATTTTTCCTATATACCAGATATTGAGGGTTATGACACCGGTGATTGGTGGGTTCAGGATGCGGCAGCAACTATCCCGGTAAAAATTCTGGGAGATATAAAAAATAAAAATATTATAGATATGTGCTCGGCTCCTGGAGGTAAAACTGCTGGACTAATCAATAATGGAGCTATTGTAACAGCTCTAGACATAAACAAAGATAGAATTAAAATACTAGATGAAAATCTTAAAAGATTAAAATTCACTGCAACAATAATTTGTAATGACGGGTTAACTTTTAAACCTAAAAATTTAGCTGATGTAATATTACTAGATCCGCCATGCACCTCAACCGGTGTTATAAGAAGGCATCCAGATATCTTACATAGAGTTAATATTAAAAACCTTGAATATTGTATGAATGTTCAAAAAAACTTATTAAAATCTTCTATAAAAATGCTTAAAGATGGCGGTATCATTATCTACTGTACCTGTTCTTTGGAGACCGAAGAAGGGGAAGAGCAAATTGATAAATTTATATCAAAAAATAAAAATGTACGAAGAAGAAAAATTGATCCGATGCATTTAGATGGATTTAATACATCCCTTACACCAAAAGGTGATATAAGAATATTACCTAATATGTTAGAAAATGGTGGAAATGATGGATTCTTTATTTCTATGATCGAGAAAATAGATGCATAGTATATGTCATAATAGCATTATAAAAAGAAGAAATTTATGGATAAAGAATATATAAAAATTAGAAAAGCTCTAATCAGCGTCTACGATAAAAGTGGTTTATTGCCATTTGCCAAATTTTTAATTCAGCAAAATGTTGAAATTATATCTACCGGGGGTACCGCTAAATTACTTACCGACAATGGTATTAAGGTAACAAAAGTTTCTGATATTACAAAATATCCTGAAATATTAGGAGGAAGAGTAAAAACACTACATCCAATTATTCATGCAGGATTATTATCAAGAGCTGATAATGGAGAAGACAAAAAAACAATGGATGAATTAAATATATCAAACATTGATTTAGCTATTGTAAATCTATATCCATTTGAAGAAACAATTAATTCAACTACTGATTTCGAAAAGATTATTGAAAATATTGATATTGGTGGACCAACTATCATCAGAGCATCCGCGAAAAATCATAGCAGGGTAACAATTGCTACTGATTCAAATTCATACCAAGAAATAAGCGATCACATAAATAAGTTTGGAGGTACAAGCAATAGCTTAAGATTAAAATTAGCTTACAAGGCTTTTTCTCATACAGCAAAGTATGATTCTATAATATCTAACTGGTTTTCCAAACAAATTGATTCTTCTGATGTAGATTCCTATAATCTCTCTGGTCAGTTGAATAAGAAATTAAGATATGGAGAAAATCCACATCAAACTGCTGATTTCTACTCTATAAATAACAATTCTGGGATAGGCCAGATGAAACAGATACAAGGAAAAGAGCTATCTTATAATAATATCAATGATACCGATGCCGCTCTACAACTAATATTAGATTTTAAAAACTCCCAACCGACTATAGCCATTATAAAACATGCAAATCCATGTGGTGTTGCATCTGCAAAAAATCTAAACGAGGCATACAGGCTAGCTCTTCGCTGTGATCCAGTTAGTGCTTTTGGTGGTATTATTGTTTCTAATAAAGAGTTAGATGCTTCAACTGCTAAGAATATCATTAAAGTTTTTTCAGAAGTGATAATTGCTCCAAGCGCAACAGAAGAAGCCATTGATATAGTTAAAGAGAAGAAAAACCTAAGATTACTTTTATTAAATAATATATATAATTCAGAGGTAGATAATAAAATTATAAAATCAGTTTTTGGAGGTTTCTTAATTCAAGATCGTGATGATTTAATTATAACCAAAGAAAATCTGAAAGTTGTTACCAAAAAAATACCATCAGATGAAGAAATATCTGATTTAATTTTTGCTTTCAAAATTGCAAAACATGTTAAATCAAATGCAATTATTTATGCAAAAAATCAATCTACTGTTGGTATTGGTGCTGGTCAAATGAGTAGGGTAGACTCTTCTAGAATAGCTGCTTATAAAGCAGATTATGCATCAAAATTATTAAATATGGACAAATCACTCGCTAACGGATGTGTTATTGCTTCAGATGCTTTTTTCCCTTTTTCTGATGGGTTAGAGGCGGCTATAGAAGTTGGGGCAACAGCAGTTATTCAACCTGGAGGATCAATGAGAGATAACGAGGTGATTAAGGCAGCTGATGACGCTAATGTTTCGATGGTATTTACTGGAATAAGACATTTCAGACATTAGCTTTGTAAATTTGCTCCATAATTATTCTCTTTTAATAGATCGTGTGCAATAATACCTTTTGGTTTTACATTAGCGCTTAATTTAGTTGGTAAAAAATTTCCATTTCCAGGATCCGCAATAACCTTATTATTAAAAACAATCATATAACCCCTTAAAATGACTGTTTCAGGCCAGCCTTTTATTATTCTACCTGAATATGGGTTATATCCAGAACCATCAACTACCATATCGTCTGATAATTCTGTTATCGCCTCTGGATCCCATATCACTAAGTCTGCATCACAACCTATTTCAATATCTCCTTTTTGAGGGTACAAACCATATATCTTAGCTGGGGATGTTGATGTCAATCTTACAAAATCATTGATACTTAAATTTTTTCTACGTTTATTTACAATTTCATCAAACAAGATCGGTAACCTCCAATTTAGACCAGGCATACCATTTGGTATTTCTTTAAAATTAGGGTTTTCTCCTTTAAATAGCTTACCATTACTGTCAAAGCTATATGGAGCATGGTCAGATGAAATTAAACATAAAGTGTTATCCTTTACTGCATCCCACAATGCATTTTGATCTCGAGTTTTCCTTAATGGAGGACTGCAAATCCATTTACCTCCTTCAACACCCGGTTTATCCATTTCATCCGATGTTAGAGTTAGGTATTGAACACAAGTTTCTGCAAATATCTTAACCCCTCTAGCTTGTGCATTACGAATTACTTCAACTCCTTTTTCAGAAGAAACATGAAAAATCATTACTGGCTGATCCATCAATTCAGAGATACCTATAATTCTGTTTATAGCTTCTACTTCGCCAGCCACAGGATGACTTACCGAATGAAACTTTGGATGTGTGTAACCTTTTTCTAGCAATTTACTTACCATCCATGTAATCATACCGTGATTTTCAGCATGAACAGATATAAAAGCCTCCATATCTCTAGCTTTTTCAAAAATATTTAATATATCTATATCTTCAATTTTTAGACGGTCATATGTCATAAAAATTTTAATAGAAGAATGCCCTAATCTAATTTGCTCTGGTAATTCTAAGTTCAATAAATCATTATTTGGTCCAGCTATAATCATATGCATTGCATAATCTATTATTGAACCCTTTTTAGCCAATTTATGATAATCTTCGAGTGTTTCCGTTAAAGTAAAACCTTCATATTGTGCGGCAAACGGAATTATTGAGGTGTTTCCTCCAAGCGCAGCAGCTTTAGTAGCACTTTCGAATGTATCAGAATTAATTAAACCAGATGCAGACTTTTGTTCGATATGACAATGGCTATCAATACCACCAGGCAATATGTATTTGCCAGTTGCATCTATAGTTTCTTTTGAATTTATTAAATTATTTCCAATAGCAATTATTTTTTGATCTTTTATACCAATATCTGCATATTTAGTTTCTATAGATGTTACAACCTGTGCATTTTTGATGATTAAATCATATGATTGCATTTAATGAATATCCCAATATCTTTATTTAATTGTATATGATTTAATAAAAAATCTAAACTTTATATTTTGCTTATTATACAGCTTTTAGAATTGGAGCGGGCGATGAGATTCGAACTCACGACCCCAACCTTGGCAAGGTTGTGCTCTACCACTGAGCTACGCCCGCATAATTACGAACAATATATATGTATTTATTTTTTTTTGCTAGAAAAATAATAAAGAAATTAGATTGATTTTGTAGCATTACTAATTATATTTAATACTGTATTATAAATAAAGGCAATAAAGATGGCCGAAGAAACTAACTTAGATGTAAATGACAATAAATCATTGGATACAATAAAAGATTCAAATATTAATAATTTTTCCGATGATGTTATTGAATCCTCTAAAACTTCTATTGTGCTGGTTGATTTTTGGGCTCCTTGGTGCCAACCGTGTAAGCAACTCACACCATTGTTAGAAAAAATAACACATCAATATAATGGCAAAATTAAATTAGTGAAAATAAATATTGATGAAAATCAAGCTATAGCCAGCCAAATGGGCGTTCAATCTATACCGGCAGTATTCGCTTTTAAGGATGGAAAACCTATAGATGGCTTCATGGGTAGTATTACAGAAAATGAAATCTTAGGTTTTGTAGAAAAGATAGCAGGTAAAAAAGATAATACACTTGATCAAATTCTATCCATGGCACAAGAGTGTCAAACTAATGGAAATATAGTCGAGGCAATTAATTTTTTTAAAGAAGCATTAGAATTAGAAACTGAAAATATTATAATTATCTGCGGTCTTGCTGAATGTTATTTAAAAGAAAAGAATATACTTGAGGCAGAAAAGATAATTAATACTGTTCCAAAAAATAAAGACAACAATATTGATGTTATAAGAATACGTGCTCTAATAGAAATTGGGAATCAATCTCAAATGACTATATCAAATGAAGATATAAACATTTTAAAAACTAAAATAGAAAAAAATCCTACAGACCATCAATCGATGATTGATTTATCTTTAGCATTAAATGCAATAGAACAATTTGATGACGCAATTGATATTATATTAAAATCAATTAAAGTTGATAAAGAGTGGAATGATAAATTTGCACAAAAACAACTTTTAAAATTTTTTGATGCTTGGGGAATTGGTTCAAAGGTAAGCCTAAGTGGCAGAAGAAAATTATCTGCAATACTATTTTCGTAAAAAGGAAGATTCTGTGACTAATAAAAATATAGACCCTAATATATTCCCATGCAAAATACCTGTTTTTCCATTAGAAAAATGTCTTTTACTGCCAAAAGCAACTTTACCTCTAAATATTTTTGAACCCAAATATATTTCTATGATTGATGATGCTCTCGCAGGAGATAGATTTATTGGAATAATTCAACCATTGATTAAAACTAAAAATAAAAAAGAACAAAAGCTTGAGTCGGTGGGATGTCTTGGTAAGATTTCAACCTATATTGAAAATGACGACAACACATATATAGTAAAATTAACTGGAATATGTAGGTTTAACCTCATAAATGAGACTAAAACTGACTTTAAGTATAGAAAATTTGAAGTTAATTATAATAATTTTTTAAATGATTTATCCGAAACCAATACAATAAGTGATAAAGAGAGAAAAACATTATTAAAAATTATTGCTGAGTATTTAAATGTAAACGATCTTACAACAGATTGGGAAGCTATTTCTGATACAAAAACAGAAATACTTATCAACATATTTTCAATGCTAAGTCCATTTAACGCAAGCGAAAAACAAGCTTTATTAGAGGCAATCACTATTAAAAAAAGATCAGAAGTTTTAATAGCTCTTAGTGAGCTAGCTATAGCTTCACGAAACGATAACAAAACAACTTTTATGCAATGAAAAATAAATTATGAAACATAAAATAAATCCTAAACTACTTGAAATCCTTATATGCCCTTTATCAAAAGGAGCTTTGTTTTACGACGAAGAAAATCAAGAATTGATTTCAAAGGATTCAAAATTAGCATATCCTATTAGAGATGGCGTACCAATAATGCTAGCTGAAGAAGCAAGAAAAATTAAAGATTAATATTATAGGCTTTTACCCCTTGTTAATCTTGACCCTGAACTATTTAACCCTGATGCCTCGTGAACAAAAATATTTTTTATCCAAGGCATTTTCTCTATAACACTTAATCCTATTTTGCCAAATTGGTATAAATTTTTATCTTTGTTTGTAAAAAATTTGTTTATACTATCGTATGCTAAGGCCGAGGACACAATATCAAAACGTCTATCTTTTTCATAGTCCTCAATAATAGAACTAGAACCAAAATCAAATCCATATCTAACGGCATCAACAATTTTTTCCGCTAATGTTGCAGCATCGCGTAAACCTATATTAAGTCCCTGTCCTGCCAAAGGATGAACGGTATGAGCGGCATCACCTATTAAAGCAAATCTTGTTCCAACCAATTTTCTTGAGATTTGAAAATATAATTCAAATATACCAATATTATTAATACGTAATATTTCTCCTCTATCACGTCCAAAGTAATCTTTTATTTTATCTTTTAAATAAAGATCATCAAAATCTTTATAAGCATGTATTTCATCTTTTGGCATAGTCCAAATAATTGAAGATCTATTGCCTTTCATCGGTAAAATTGCAAAAGGTCCTTTTGAGTAAAATTTTTCTATCGCTACGCCGTCATGTCTTTTAGAATGTTCTACAACCGCTGATAATGACGCTTGATTGTAATCCCATCCAACATCCTTTATTTTGAATAACTTACGCATTTTTGATTTTCTACCATCAGCAGCAACTAATAACTTTGTTTCATAAATAGAACCGTCCTCCGTTATCATCTGAATAGTATTTCTCTTATGTAAAACCGAACCTACATCAGCATTAATAAAACTAATATTTTTTCTAGTGCCAATTATTTTTAGCAATTCATCCCGGAAAATATGTTCTTCTATGGTATATGAGGCAGCTTCACCACTAATATTTGAATTAAATTTTAGATATCCGCCATTGATATTATCTCTATTAATACTTGATATTACAATTTTACTTATCGACTGCGTGTAACTCGATAATGTTTTCCATAATCCCAAAGCACGCAGTATATTAACCGTAGATAAAGATATTGAAATTGTTCTGACATTTCTTTTAATATTAGATTTAGAGAATTCTTTATTTCTAATAATTAAAATAGTAAAATTATCGCCTAATGCAATTTGAAGTGATAAAGCAAATACTAAAGATACAATACCATCACCTTTTACAACAACATCTGGCATATCTATTGTATTTTTATTCATATAATTTAGTATGTTATTAAATAATTTTTTTTCATTTTTATTATAGTTCAATCTGAATAACAATACCTAGAGATTTTTATGCAAAGTTCAAAAAACAAACTACTCTCTAATTTAAAATTAATAGAAATAGATAATAATCTATATAAAGCAGACTCATTGGAGCCAGGTTGGAAAAGAATTTTTGGAGGGCTCATCGTGGCACAGGGCGTTGTAGCCGCCTATAAGACAATAAATAATTTAACTCTACATTCATTACACTCGTATTTTATACAACCAGGAAATCCCTTGGTTCCAATAATATTTAAAGTTGAAAATCTTAAAGATGGTAAAAGTTTTAGTACAAGAAATATATCTGCATTTCAAAATAATAAAATAATTTTTTTCATGAGCGCTTCTTTTCATAAAAAAGAAAATGGATATTCATATCAAGACCCCATGCCTAAAAATATTAAAGGACCAGATAATTTATTAAATGAAGATCAAATAATAGAAATAATGATTAAAAAAGGTCTTCCTGAAAATTTAAAAACAATTTGGGATAGGGGTAGGCCCATAGAATATAGGCCTGTAAGACCAAGAAACTTATATAACTTAAAGGCAAAAAAACCAAAACAATATACTTGGATGAAATTTAAAGAAAAACTTCCAATATCAATTGCATTACATCATGCGATTCTTTCTTATGCGAGCGATTATACATTGCTCGATACAGCTCTTATGCCGCATAAATTATCAGTATTTAATAAGGATGTGATGGTTGCAAGTCTTGATCACTCACTTTGGATACATAGAGATTTCAAAGCTGACGATTGGTTGTTATACGTTCAAAATAGCCCTCTAGCATTCGGTGGTCGTGCAATTGCAAAAGGTTCAATATATACAAGAAACGGACTTTTGGTAGCTTCTGTTGCGCAAGAAGGTATCATTAGATAATACAAATTGCCTAAAAATTAAACAGTTATAATATTATGCCTATTAATTAGGCATTATATTAAATAATTTATCTTCTTCCCACCCAAATATTATCTAATTAAAAATAAATTATCTATATATAACAGTGCTTTATAAGATATATTTATGAGGTTGGCACGTATATTGTATTATATATTATTGAAAGTATTTTTAATTATATAATAAGGAGTATTCAAATGAAGCATATTATGGCAATTATTAAGCCCTTTAAGCTTGATGATGTCCGCAAGACACTTGTTGAATTAGGTGTCCAAGGCCTTTCTGTTACTGAGATCAAGGGTTTTGGGCGCCAAAAAGGGCATACTGAAATTTATCGTGGTACAGAATACGAGGTAAGTTTTCTGCCAAAAATTCAGATTAGTGTTGTAGTTTCTGACGAATTGTCAGATTCAGTGGTAGACGCAATTTTAAATGCAGCTAAAACAGGTCAAATTGGAGATGGGAAAATCTTTGTTTTACCAGTTGAGAAGGCTGTTCGTATAAGAACAGGAGAATCTGGTGCTGAAGCACTGTAATCCTTACTATGGAGTATAAAAGAATGTATCGTAAGTTTATTTATCCAATTCTAGCTATTGCTGGCTTTGTTACTGTATCTTCTGAACCAGCTTTTGCTGCAGAAGAAACAGCTTATGTATTTAATACACTATTATTTTTAATAGGTGGGTTTTTAGTAATGTGGATGGCAGCTGGTTTCGCAATGCTTGAAGCAGGTATGGTTAGATCAAAAAATGTTGCAATGCAATGTACAAAAAATATTGCTTTATATGCTATTGGCGGGCTAATGTTTTGGCTACTTGGTTATAATTTAATGTATGACGGCGTTGATGGTGGATTTATAGGAAGCTTTACAGCCTTTGCAGTTCCCGATCCTTCAGCGGATACGGGAGATTATTCTGCTGCATCTGATTGGTTCTTTCAAATGGTATTCTGTGCAACAGCCGCATCAATTGTATCAGGAACATTGGCTGAAAGAATTAAACTATGGCCTTTCTTAATTTTTGTCGCACTTCTTTGTGGGGTTATCTATCCAATACAAGGTGCTTGGCAATGGGGTGGTGGTTGGTTAAGTGAAGCAGGGTTTAGTGATTTTGCTGGCTCAACAATTGTACATTCAACCGGTGGATGGGCTGCATTAATGGGCGCATTGATTCTTGGAGCCAGAGCAGGGAAATATGGTGAAAATGGGTCTATAAATGCTATGCCTGGATCATCCATGCCACTTGCAACACTTGGCACATTTATATTATGGCTAGGATGGTTTGGATTTAATGGCGGATCTCAATTAGCGCTAGGTTCGCTAGAAGATGCATCATCAATATCAGTAATATTTATGAATACAAATCTTGCAGCTGCAGGTGGTGTTGTAACAGCGCTAATTTTAACACAGATACTCTACAAAAAAGTAGACTTAACAATGTGTCTAAATGGTGCACTTGCCGGTTTAGTTTCAATAACCGCAGAACCTCTTATGCCAAGCCCAATAATGGCTATTATAATTGGCTCAATTGGCGGTATAATTGTAGTTTTTGCAGTTCCATTACTTGATAAGCTAAAGATAGATGATGTTGTTGGCGCAATCCCAGTTCATCTATTAGCTGGAATATGGGGAACACTAGCTGTCCCGTTAACAAATCCTGATATCACTTTCGGAAGCCAAATATTAGGCATTGTATCTGTTGGTGTATTTGTTTCAGCAGTAAGTGCTATTCTTTGGTATGTGATGAAAATGACAATTGGTATTCGCGTTACCCCAGAAGCAGAACTTATGGGTTTAGATAGATCTGAACTTGGAATGGACGCATATCCAGAATTTACAAAACAATAGTAAGCTTTGTTTATTATTAGAAAAAGGGTTGCTTAGCGGCCCTTTTTTTATGTTAAAACTTCTAATAATTAACACTGATTTAACTACATTAACTTTATAATAAAGCAAAATAGATAATATAAATTTTAATAGTCGGTTAAATATAAATTATGATTAACTTAATACCAGATTCACCCTTTCAAAAAACACGTAATCTGCTTTCCGGAATTACTCCAAAAGACGATATAATTGATCTATCAATTGGCTCTCCACGTCATCCAATACCCGCTTTTATAAAACCTATTATAAACGATAACTTTGAACAACTTGGCTCATATCCATCAAGCAATACAAATATAAACTTTGGAGAAAATGCATTAAAATGGTTAGTCAAAAGGTATAATATTAACCCTGAAAATATACAGAGAAATAATATTCTGCCAGTCTCAGGGTCACGAGAAGGCCTCTTTACAATCGCTTTTATAATCAAAAATTTAAATACAATAAATAACATTAATAAAAATATTTTTTTAATGCCAAACCCATTTTATCCTGTGTATGCGGCAGCAGCAGTTTGTTCTAATCATACCCCTTTAGCAATTGATGTTGATGAATCAACAAACTACTTGCCTGATCTTGAAAAAATACCTGATAAAATCCTTGCTGATACAGCCGCTTTTTATATATGCTCACCCTCAAATCCTCAAGGATCAATTGCAGATATAAAATACTTTAAAAAACTCTACGCACTAGCATTAAAATGGAATTTTATTATTATATCTGATGAGTGCTATTCTGAAATATACAGAGATTTAGCTCCACCAAGCATTCTAGAGGTCGCAGAAACAAATAATTTTGAAAAAATTATAACATTTAATTCTCTATCAAAAAGATCAAACGTTCCCGGGCTAAGGTCTGGAATAGCTGCTGGAGATCCTAATATTATTGATAGCTTTTATAACCTCAGAAATATAGCTGCAGCCACTATTCCAATTCCTCTACAGATAGCATCTGAGGCACTCTGGTCAGACGAAGATCATGTAATTTTAAATAGAAAACTTTATAATGAAAAATTTATACTCACTGAAAGTTCTTTTGGGAATCTCTATGATTATAAAACACCTCCTGGTGGATTCTTTATTTGGCTTAAAATTAAAGATTTTGGAACCGACGAAGAAGTAACAAAAAAATTATGGGAGCATGCTTCCATTAAAGTCATACCTGGTTCTTATTTAGCAATGAAAAAAGATAATAAAAAACATACTTCTGAAGAATATATCCGTATTGCGTTGGTTGGTGAATATAATGAGCTTAAGATTGCCCTTGAACGCATAAAACAAGTATTAAAATAAATCAATGAAACTTTCTAACTTAAATCTAATTGAAAATACTTTTCCAAAATGGTTAAGGTCTATAATCCGTAATCAATTTTCTAAGTTTATTGGCCTAATAATGGTTTTATTATCATTTTATATTACAGTTTCAGTATTTTCTCATAATTCGAATGACCCTAGCTTTTCTCATATCAATGCAAATATACCTACAAATTTACTTGGCAATTCTGGGGCTATAATATCTGATATAATGTTACAATTCTTTGGCTTTGCTTCAGTAATTATTGTTTATTATTTATTTAAATATGGCGCTTACCTAACAATAAATAAACAATATAAAGGAATAATTCCTCGTATATTATACACATTATTAATAATATTTTTTGTAAGTGCTTTATTTTCAAGTACATCTATATTCAGCATATTTTTTAATATAACTAATATTCCTTGGCCTTATTTAATCGGATTTGGAGGGTTAATTGGAGATTTATCATATAATATAATTGTTATGCCTATTGAAAGGCATGTGGGGTTTGTAGATACATATTTTCATAAATATTTAGTTTCGTTAATATGCATATTAACAATTCTATTCCTATACTTTATCAATAGAATTAGATTTAAAAAATCAAAAATCAAAGAAGATAATTTATATAACACAATAAGCAAAGAACAAAAGTCATTTTCTCTATTTAAACTATTTACAATTTTAGTGAACTACTTAAAAAATACTTTGATTATGCGCTTGAAAAGGAGAAATAATACAGAAAATAGAGAATCTAATCAAATTGATACAGAATATCAAAATTCTTTCAGTAATAACGACACCCTTAACAACGATTCATCTAATGGTACATACAATAATTCTGATCCGATGTTTAACAATATCAGAAATACTAATGAAGAAATTATTTCTTCTAAAAAACCAAGAATAAAAACACCAAGAGTTAATCCAAAAGACGAAGGGGAATTAGATCTTTTTAATAAAACAACATACCAATTACCAAGTATTTCACTTCTTCAGAAACCAACTAACCATTCATCCTATGAAATTATAACAAAAGAACAACTCTCTGAGAGTGCCGAACTATTAAAGAAAGTTTTAGAAGAGTATGGGGTTCAAGGGAATATTGTTGATGTAAGGCCAGGTCCTGTCATCACATTATATGAATTAGAACCAGCCCCTGGTATAAGGGCAACGCGTGTTATAAGTTTAGCAGAAGATATTGCAAGATCAATGAGTGTCGTGTCTGCTCGTGTAGCAATAGTTCCAGGAAGAAATATTATAGGAATTGAATTACCTAACGAAAACCGCAATATTGTTTATCTAAATGAAATCTTAAATACAAAAGAATTTATTCAATCCGAACATACTCTTGCTCTGGCATTAGGGAAAAATATTGGTGGAGAACCAGTTATTGTAGATCTTCCAAGTATGCCTCATTTACTAGTTGCTGGTACAACAGGGTCCGGCAAATCAGTCGGAATTAACACAATAATCTTATCTTTGTTATATCGATATACACCAGACGAATGCAAATTAATCATGATTGATCCGAAAATGTTAGAGCTTTCTGTGTACGATGGAATCCCCCATTTATTATCACCCGTTGTTACCGAGCCTAAAAAAGCTGTTGTTGCATTGAAATGGACTCTCAAGGAAATGGAAAGACGTTACAAAAATATGGCTAAATTAGGTGTTCGCAGTATTATTGGATTTAATGAGAAAATAAAAAGATCTAGTATAAATGGTGAAGTAATTAAAAATACAGTTCAGCTAGGGTATGATCTTGAAACAGGAAAGCCTAATTATGTAACTGAGGAGATGAAATTAGAAACCATGCCTTATATTGTAGTTATTGTTGATGAAATGGCTGATTTGATGGCTGTTGCAGGAAAAGAAGTTGATATGACTATTAGTCGCTTAGCTGCAATGGCCAGAGCAGCTGGTATTCATATAATAATGGCTACGCAACGACCTTCTACAGATGTTATAACAGGTGTAATAAAATCTAACTTACCCACACGTATTAGCTTCCAAGTGTCATCTAAAATTGATAGTCGTGTTGTTATTGGAGAAAGCGGAGCCGAGCAGTTACTAGGTAAGGGTGATATGTTATATGCGGCTAATGGCGGAAGAATAAGCCGTGTACACGGAGCCTTTGTAGAAGATCATGAAGTAGAGAATGTTGTAAGTTTCTTAAAGAAACAAGCCAAACCAGAGTATGTTGAAGAAATTACAATTGACCCATCAATAAATGATTCAATGTATAATGGAGAAAATCACAGGGGTGATAAGGGAGCGGAAGAAAATCAGTTATACGATAGGGCAATAGAGGTAGTTGCAACGGATAGAAGGGCTTCAACAAGTTACATTCAGAGAAAATTAAGTATTGGATATAATAGAGCAGCCACTATAATAGAAAGAATGGAAGAAGATGGAATAGTTGGTCCAGCTGATCACTCTGGTAAACGTGAAATATTGCTACCCGAACATAATTATGACAAAATATAATAATATAAACTCTTAAAGAAATCTGGACACTTATTAATGGTATATCTTAAAAATAATACAACCAATTCATTTTATCGTTTAATTTTTTTAATTATATTTTTTTCATTTATATTTATTGAGTATGCAAAATCATCATTCCTAGATCCCCAACAAGAACTAATAATAAATTCTGTAAATAATTATCTTAATAATCTTAGTCACATGGAAGGAGATTTTTATCAGATAAACCCTGACAACTCTTCTCACTTTGGAAAATTTTATATAAGAAGACCTGGGAAATTCCGTTTCGATTATAAAAGTCCTAGTAGTTTGTTAGTGGTGTCCGATAGTGTCTGGTTAGGTGTTACAGAAAGAGATCTAAAAACATTCAACCGATACCCTATAAGATACTCGCCTCATTATGCTTTGTTCAAAGAAGATGTTGATTTAATAAATGATGCACGTATTCTTTCATTAGAATTATTTCCTAAATTATTAATATTATCAATTGAAGGAAATACTGGTGAAGAAATAGGAGAAATAACACTTCATTTTAAAATTAATGAAAGCGACGAAAAAACAGATTTACTAAATTTAGATCTTGAACAATGGTTTATAGTTGATGCTCAGGGAACCGAAACAAATGTTAAGTTATCAAATATTGCTTATGGTATCGAAACTAAGCATGAATATTTCGTTGTCAGAAAACCAGAATAAAAATATCAAATTAAAAAGGTTGTTGAATTGAAAATAGTTACATGGAATATAAATAGTATAAGACTTAGGTTACCATCATTATTAAACTTAATAAGTACATTAAATCCAGATATCATATGCCTTCAAGAGACTAAATGCCCTGATGATAAATTTCCATACGATGAATTGATTAAAATAGGATTTCAGCATATAGCAATAAAAGGACAACCCAGCTATAATGGTGTAGCTATCCTTTCTAAGGTAAAAATCAAAAGTATATTACATCATGACTTTTGTAATAAAAAAGATTCTAGATATATTGGAATTGAAACAGCCAAGACAAAAAATATTGGACCGTTAATAATTCATAATTTCTATGTTCCTGCGGGTGGAGATGAGCCTAACCCAGAAATAAATGAAAAGTTCCAACATAAACTATTATTTTTAGATGAAATGAAAGATTATTTATCTGAAAGTATAAAAAAACCAATAGGCCAAATAGTAACTGGCGATCTAAATATAGCGCCTCATGAAAATGATGTCTGGTCACATAAGGCATTAAAAAATATTATAAGCCACACAGAAATTGAAATAAATAAATTAAATACTATTTGTAATCCTGAGAAATGGTGTGATGCCCTACGGCATGAAATATTGGACTCTGAAAAAATCTATACGTGGTGGAGTTATAGAAACAAAGACTGGGAAAAATCAAATAGAGGAAGAAGATTAGATCACATATGGATAACAAAAAATATAGAAGAGTTGAAAAAAGATATTTTAATTTATAAAAATACTAGAAATTGGGATAGGCCTTCTGATCATGTTCCTGTGATGATTACAATTTAAATCTTTGTCTAATTTTTAAGTATTTTTTCAAACTGTTTTAGTTCTTCAATATTATTATTTAGCTCATTCTTAATTTTATTTTTAAAATATTCTAACATTTCAGGAAATTGTATAGCCAATTCATCAAATAAGGATTTTGATATCAGTAGTGCCTGACCTTTAGATCCTGCAATAATTGATTTTTTAATAACCGTATCTGATAATAAAGCTCTTTCTCCAATTACTGAGCCTTCTGTTATTTCTATATTATCACGATCTTCATTTTGGATAAAAACCCTACCTTGAACTATAATAATACACTGGGATATTTTTTCATTAGAAGTTGTTAAAAGATCTCCTGTTGAAAAATTTATTTTTTCTCCACTAAATGCTATAATATTTAATACATTTGGAGCAAACGAACCAAATGTTTGTGTATTTTGTAATATTTCTACTGTTTTTTTAATACTCATTAATATTGATCATTCATAAACATAGTGTTTTTATTAGAATAGAAGAAAATTTACATATGTTCAATTGCTCAAATAAATATAAAATACTTAAACATAAAGATATTAATACAAAGAATAATAATATTCTTAGAATAATTAATATCGGATCAAAATCCTATAAGGCGACGGCTCATTTTCACAATACAATCATAAACTGTAATATCGGAATAAGCGGGTCCATTTCTAATAAAAAAGAAGGTGACAAGAAGACCCCAAAAGGTATTTTCTATGCCACTAAATTATATTACAGAGCAGATAAAATACAAGCAATTCAAACACACATTAAAAAAGAAATTATCAAAAGAAATTATAAATGGTGTACTGATGTAAGTAGCTATAACTATAATAAAATTATAAAAAATTATATTAATAAAAAATACGAAACATTATGGCGTAATGATAATTTATATGATCTTGTAATCACAACAACGCATAACGAATCTCCAATTGTTAAAGGAAACGGAAGCGCAATATTCCTACATGTAAATAACGATGAAAAAAGAGGAAGTCTAGGTTGTATAACATTTAAAGACAGTCACCTTAGAAGACTTCTTACAAACCTTAACTGTAAAACTATAATTCATATCAAATAAAGTAACTAACTTCTTGCTCCAAATATACCTGTTCCTATTCTTATGCACGTGGATCCAAATAAGATTGCCTTTTCAAAATCATTACTCATTCCCATAGATAAATCTTTTAAATTAAATTTATCTGATAATTTCTTCAGGAATGAGAAGTGAATAGAAGGCTCTTCATCAATAGGAGGTATACACATTAAACCAGTAATATTAAATGAATTAATAGTTTCCATATCTTGCAAAAACCTATCAATTTCAATCGGTAAAATACCTGATTTTTGTTCTTCTAATCCTGTGTTTATTTGCATAAAAATCTTTTTAGGAATATTATTTCTAATTATTTCTTTATCTAGTGCTGATGCAAGCTTTAATCTATCAAGAGTATGTATGGTATCAAATAGACTAAGACATTCTTTGGTTTTATTTGTTTGTAAGGGGCCTATTAAATGCAAACTAATGTCTTGATAATCTGCTAATATTCTTGGCCATTTGTTTATGGATTCTTGAATACGATTTTCACCAAAATCAAGATGACCTAAATCTAAAATAGGCCTTATCATATCTTCATTGAATTTTTTTGTGACCACAATTAACTTAATCGTACCTGGATCTCTATCAGCTTTATCTGCAGCAATACTTATTTTTTCTTTGATGCAAGTAAAATTCTTAATAATCTCTTGGTGGTTAATTTGATATTCTTCATTCATTTTATTTTATTATATTTCATTCTTATATAAAAAAAGGGGTAGCCTAAGCCACCCCTTTCTATTCTTTAAACAATTAAGCTTCTAAATTAGAATCCAACTGTTATAACAACAGCTGTTCTCCAAGCTGTTACTGTTCCGGCACCCAATTCTTGAGCATAT
>JABIEF010000007.1 GCA_018651345.1 Rhodobiaceae bacterium | reverse complement strand
TGCTAATAAAGCATTACCAGCATGTTGTAAGTCTAAATCAGAACAGGGAGTTAGTTGTTCTAACAATAAAAAAGGGACTGTAGTTGAATCATGCTCACTTTTTTTTAATATTTCCCTAACTTTAGCGACTCCAGATGATACCGCCGAGAGCTCATAATATATAGCTTTGAATTTTCGAGATAAAATTTTAGCTAATGTGGTTTTTCCAGTTCCTGGAGGTCCGTATAAAATCATGGAAAAGGGTTGATTTTTTTCTATGGAAGATGAAAGAAGGCTCCCTTTGTGGATAAGGTCAGGTTGGCCCCTATAGTCAGAAAGGGTTTGCGGCCTCATCCGCTGTGCCAGTGGTGGCAAGTTCGTATTTAATATTGTTGGATCTGATGGCATGTAATAAATAATTGAATTGTAATAATTAACCCTGTGAAAATTACAGAATTAAGTCAGAATAATTAAACACTTAAGCAATTATTAATTTGTTCCTTGTTCTTAAAAATTTAACATACTCTATTATTAAAATAATAGAAGGTTGTTATAATAATAAATTTTATACTGGAGATAGATAATATGATATAAAATATGTAAATTAGACTAGGTGCTATGAAACTTTATATATCATTATGAGTTAATTTATATGGTACTAATAAAATTATGAAATTTTTAAGATTTATATTAACGTTTTCTTTAGTGTTTAATTTAGTTACGCAGGCATCAATTCCTTGCGATATGAAATCCTGTAAAGTATCTAAAAAAGCAACAACTTGCTGTAAAAAAGAAACCACACAAAAAATAGAATGTTGTTGTGCGACAATGAAATGCAAGATTACCACATCTTATAATGATGCGCCGGGTCTTGTTGGCTATAAAACTATATCAGTTAAGTATGATTATTTAGTAATACAGGATGTTGCTCTTATTATTAATAAAGCAATCCCTTTGTTTTTTTCGACTAAATATTTTTACTGGGCAAACCCACCTTCTCAAAATAATATTCCATCTTTGACTTAAAGCATTCTCCTTTTTTATAAATAACATTTTAATAAATTTTAGGAGAAAGTATGAAAAAGCTATTATGGTTTCCATTTTTAATTGTCTCTCTATGGGGCCAATGAGCAATGTGAAGTAATCCTTCTCTACCAGTTGGTAGCGCAAGTAATGGAATTGGTTTATGGGCAGGGCAGGTAATGTTGACTGCCGATTATAATTATCAATATATAGATTGGTCTCATGACCCTGTTCCAGGTGAACCATTTAATCATTTAGGTAATTTGGTTACGAGTATTGTCTCGCCGACAATTACGATTGGTTTATCTAATTATCTCAATTTATCTATTCGAACATCGATTGGATCAAGGTCAATGGACTGGATGGGTTCAGAAGATAGTAAACATCATCGAGACGAGTCATCATCAACAGATTTTGATAATGCTCATGGCAGTTTGTTCGGGGACTCAAATTTAACATTGAGGTATTTATTTACAAATACAGGGCTCAAGGCAGGGTCTAGAATTTTCATGGGAGTTGGATTGATAATACCTTCTAATAATGTATTAACTATTAGTCCGTATCTGACTGATAATTTATTAGATAACCCATATTATGATCATAGACATTTTAGTTTGAGTGATGGTTGTTATAAAACTAATTATGAATTACAATATTATATGAAAAGTGATGCTAAAAATATCTTTATGCCATCATTTTATGGACTTACAATAAATTATCTAAATCCCATAGATGAAAGCGAATATGGATATCTCCCAGGATCTACAATCACAGTAGTTGCATCATCACTATTTCCTATTAATTCATCGTATAATTTTTTACCTAAAGGTTTAAGTATAGGAGCCGCATATGCAGAAATGTCTGCTTCATCTTGGAATGGAATTTCGGCTAATAATTCTTCTTTTTCATCAATTTTACCATCTTTAGGATTTATTTGGAATGATGATATATTAGGAAGTCTGAGCTTAAATATAATGTATAATAACAATGAATCTATGAGAGAGGATCAAAACCTTTTAAATAATAAAAGTACATCTATAGAGATTTCTTTAGGTTATCGAAAAACATTAGATTATACAATACCATGGTTATATTGGTAAATTATAAATAAGAAAGGTAAAATTATGAGAAAATTATTATTAATTATAAATTTGTTGTTAATCTTTGGCTGTAACGGCAATATTGAGAAAACAAAAATTGAAATTCCTTCCGCTCAATGTGGAATGTGCGCAATAACCATTGAAGGTGCTTTAAATAAAATTGATGGTGTTAAAAAGGTTTTAGTCGATATGGATGCTTTAAAAGTTACTGTAGCATACGATGGAGAGAAGACAGACGTAAAAAGCTTTGAATTAGCTATTTCAAATGCTGGATATCAAGCCAATGAAACATTGTCTAATGCTGAGGTGTATAAAACCCTTCCTGGATGTTGTAAATTGCCAGAAGATAGATAAATAATTTATAATATTTAAAAAAACTATTTATTTTGCAGATTTTTAATATATAAAACTATTAAATAAAAAGGATAAAAAAATGAAAAAAACAGCCTTATTAATATTGATGACATTAACTGTGAGCTTAATATTTGCTCAGTCTCCTTGTTGTAAAAATAAAGGGGAAGGTGTTTCTTGTACTCGTTCAGTTCAAGCAGTAGATGTCTCACAAAAAAATGATGCTCCACAGACAGTTGATGCTAATAAAGCATTACCAGCATGTTGTAAGTCTAAATCAGAACAGGGAGTTAGTTGTTCTAACAATAAAAAAGGGACTGTAGTTGAAAGTTATTCATCAAAAAAATGGTGGCAAATATGGAAAAAAGGGTAAAATAAACTCTGCTGCTATAAATTGTAATCTCACCAACAGAGATCAAGTTTTTCCCTAATTTAGAGGCTAAATACTGGTTTATTTATCCTAACGCAATATTTGTCAAATAATTTATTTAACTAGATATTATATCCCATTACAATAGTATAATTTTTTGTTACATTCTGTAATCATCTAATTTTAGATAATTTGTAACGAGAAATATTAACTTATGGAAGAAATGATATAGTACTTAGTGAAAATGAAGGAAGAAAAGATGTTAAATAAGAATAATTTACTTATAATTTTATTAGTTAGTTTTATGTATTCTCAACAAAGCTTGAATGTTAGACCATTTAGTTTTGAAAATGACCTCATACGACAAGAAATTCCAGTTGAGATTCTCCCAGAATTAAATATTGACTTACTGCTCCAAGAGGATAGAGAGCCCGGAATAAAACCCTTCAGATATGGCTATAGACATGATGTTAGTTTAAATTTGACTAATTCAGGAGTATGGGATATTCTAGAAGATGGTGATGCTGTTTGGAGATTGAAAATAAAATCTCAAGATGCATATAATTTAAGTCTAATATTTAATAATTTGAACTTACCTGAAGGCGCTATGCTTCATGTCTATAAGGAAGTTGGTGGAGAATTTTTTGGCGGGTATTCTGGTGTTAATAATTCAGATCA
>JABIEF010000068.1 GCA_018651345.1 Rhodobiaceae bacterium | reverse complement strand
TAGATTTTCTAACGTCTGCGCATTAATAAGCTGTACTAATATGGAAAAACTAAACACTATAATATGTATATATTTTTTCATCATAACTCTTATTTTATATCTCCGAATGAGTCCCTAAAATAGACAATAATTGCCAATCCCAAAAAGAGAATATCTTCAAAAATTCGCCATAACATTTCTTGTCTTAAATCTCCCAAGCTCGGATCTGCCCCAGTTTTGAAACACCCACAATGAAGACTAATGCCCCGCATATAAGCTTGCGTTATAATAAATATAAAAAAGGCTAATAATAGAATTGTTAAGATTGATGCTCCATCTAAAAATACACCTGTAATAAGGCTGAGACCAATTATAAGTTCTACCCATGGTAAGATTAAAGCCACTAAATTATTAATAGCGATGGGTGATATATGATAATTATCAATATCATTAGAAAATGAAACCGGATCAGCAATTTTATCTAAACTGGCATAAATAAATACTGCGCCTAAAATAAAGCGCGCTAATAATGGTAAATTATATTTTTTTATATATTCTATCATTCTGTTGGATAGCCTGCATCTTCCCATGCAGGGAGCCCTCCTTCAAAAACAAATACATTCTCAAACGCCTTTTCTCCAAAAAATACGTCGGCCAAATCTAAACTTAGACTACATTCACCCCCACTACAATAAATAATAAATATATCATCATATTTTAGTGCATCAATAGTATCCATATATTCATCATAATAATCAAAAGGTATATTGATTGCGCCAGCGATATGGCCTAACTCAAATTCTTCAGCTTCTCGAGCATCTACCAAAACAGCTTTTTTATTATCGAAAAAATATTTGGTAAATTCTAAGCTTGCTGTCATAGGTTCAGTCATAAAACTAGGAATTGTAAATATTGCCTCTCCAGAATCACTAACCTGCACCTCTGCTGTCTCTAGGATGCGTGCTGTTTTTATAATAGTAAAATCACCATCCTTTAAGAAATAAAATCGTACCATCCCCAAAAGGGTAGATAGTAGAAGTATGAAAATTATCTGTTTTATAGTTTTATCCATCATCAAAATTTAGCTGAGTTCTATAGGGGAATTCAAACGGTTTTAACTAAAAAGGTTCCCAAAAATTTATAATTAGTTTTAGAATTAATTATAACTTGAGGAAGATAATGTAAATATATACACCTTTTCCTTTGTCTATGCACAGATTTGCAGATAAATTTACCCTCGAATTTTAAAGACATATTGGGGATATAGCTCAGTTGGGAGAGCGCTTGAATGGCATTCAAGAGGTCAGCGGTTCGATCCCGCTTATCTCCACATTGGAAGTTTATATTCCTTTTTTTTATTTATCAATTTATTGGGAGAATTAATATCATGTTCAACATGACCACTTTACGGGAACGTTCACATTTTATTTTATGGACATTACTTATATTTTTCGTCTTATCAATGTCTGTTGGTGGATTAGTTGGTGGAGCTAACATCTTAGATATTGTATTTAAGGGCAAAAGTTCTCGGCAATATGTAGGTTGGGTTGGTGATACCAGTATTACCCATCAATCATTCATTCGTGCTCGAGATAACCAA
This sequence comes from Rhodobiaceae bacterium, assembly GCA_018651345.1. Classification (GTDB taxonomy): domain Bacteria; phylum Pseudomonadota; class Alphaproteobacteria; order Rhizobiales; family TMED25; genus CAJIYR01. The sequence goes on along the minus strand of JABIEF010000068.1, from coordinate 865 downwards.
TTGGCTCAACTTAGACGCGCAGGTCAAACTGTGGACAATCGCGCATACCAAAATGCCAGTAATTCAGCATGGAACACATTAGTTGAGCGTATATTGAAAGATGAAAAAATTAAAGAATTAGGCCTAGAGGTACAATCTGATGAAATATATGATTTCTTACTACTTACACCACCCCCAGCATTTCAGAGCAATTTAACTGAACAGGGGTTATTTACAGATGCGGATGGTAAATTCGATATTGAATCTTTTCAAACGGGTGTAAAAAATGGTGCTCTACCTCAAGAATTGAATCCATTACTAGCACAATGGGAAAACTACCTTCGTACCTGGTTGGCTGATCGGAAACTTCAAAACATATATAATTCGACAGGTACCGTATCAAACTTCGAAGTCAAAATGGAATACACAAAACAGAATGTAAACTGTACCTTAGATTATATTTTTGTAAATACAAGCTCAATTAATGATTCTCTCATTACTATTGATGAAGATATATTATTGGCAAAATATAACGAAGATAAAGAAACTTATGCCACTCCAGAGAAAAGAGTAGTTGAGTATGTATTCTGGGATATTCCAGCTGATGTAAAGTTAGATACCATTAATAATATTTCCTATACAGACTCACTTTTACAGGATGCGCTGTTATTTGTAGATGAGGCTGACCTAACCTCTTTTACTGATGCCATTACAGCATCTAAAACAGATTCTGCAAAAACCATTCAAGTGCATGAAGGTTTTAATAATAACTCTGGACTGCCCTTCCCTTGGGGTACTGTAAGAAATGTAGTTCGATTTGCATTTGATAATGCCAATGGGAGTATTTCAGACCCTATCACAGTGGATAATGGTATTGTAGTACTAC
>JABIEF010000067.1 GCA_018651345.1 Rhodobiaceae bacterium | reverse complement strand
GATTCAATCCTATCATCATTTAATATTTTCTTCATAAAGTCTAATGCAGGAGAATCAATTTTTGTATCCAATGCTAAGATACTACTTATCATTTCTGTTTGTATGTCAGCATCTTTATAGAGAGGTTGCATACACCTCTCCAAAATTTCTAATTTAAGGTTCTCTATTTTTTGAATAATTTCATCTGCATTTGTACCCGGCAGAACCCTTAAGCTCCATATGATTTCACAATTACTAGGCACTATATTGTGTGCTTTACCTCCAATTATCTTTCCTATATTAAGAGTAGTATTAGGAGGATTAAAATTTTTATTTATTTTTTCTTCTAATAATATATCTCTACTGACTTCATCAATTTTATCAATAAACTTTGCAGCATATGTTATAGAATTAAGCCCCCAATCTGGATTACTTGAATGAGCTTCTTTGCCTTTAAATATTGTGTTAAATGTATAACAACTTTTATGACTATTAACAATTATCTGTTCTGTTGGTTCACCAACAATCACTAGAGATGGTTTTGCTACTTCTTGCTGCATGCTTTTAAGCAAAGGACGCACTCCTAAACATCCAACTTCCTCATCATAAGACAAGGCAATGTGTATGGGACGCACAGTAGCCATATATTGGAAATAAGGGATCAATGACAAAATAATTGAGATAAAACCTTTCATATCAACCGATCCCAAACCATAGTAACGGCGATTAACCTCAGTTAATCTTAATGGATTAAATTTCCATTCTTTTGGATTAGCTGGGACTGTATCTGTGTGAGCTGAAAAAACTACACCTCCTTCTACGTTAGGTCCAATAGTTGCATAAAGTGCAACTTTATTTGCCTCTATATTCCTAACTGCAATAGGGCTTATTTTAAAATTCTCAAAATAAGATGTAATGAATTCAATGATTCCAATATTTGAATTACAACTCGTTGTGTCAAATGATACTAGCTTTGACAATATTCTTCTTTGCTCAGCTAATAATGACTCAATATTTAAATCTTTAATAATTTTATTTTCTCCAAAAATATGGCGTTAGTATTACTAAAACAGTAAATAATTCAAGTCTACCTAATAACATACCGAATGAAAGAAGCCATTTAATACCTATAGAAAGAGATGAATATGAGCCCGCTGGGCCAACAGTATCACCTAAACCAGGACCAACATTAGCAAGAGCGCTTGCAGCAGCTGATAGCGCTGTAATTGTATCCAAACCCATAAAACTTAAAGCAGAAGATAATAAAATAAATGATAAAAAGAATAATAAAAAGAACGCCATTACAGATCGTGAGGCGCCATCAGGAATCTCTTTTCTGTTATATTGTGGTATCAGTATTGCATTAGGATAAGAGATTTTCTTAAGTTGTATTTTTATGTGCTGAAATAATACTTGAAATCTAAATATTTTAATCCCACAAGAAGTAGAACCCGCACAACCACCAATAAACATAATAAAGAAGAAAATAATAACAGCGAAAGATCCCCATTCCATGTAATTAGCCGTTACATACCCTGTGCCTGTCATTATCGATACAATGTTAAAAGATACGATCCTCAATATCTCGAAGTTATCGCTAAACCCATTAAAATATAAATATAGACACGTTAAAAAGACTATTATAAATAACGTTAGTATGAATGAGATCACTTGTGAATCTTTATAAAAAGTAGATGCTTTTCCTCTTATTAAATGAAGATATAGAACAAAGGGTAGGCTTCCTAATATCATAAAGATAATAGCCATATAATCAATCATGGCATTATCAAAATATTTAAATGACTCATTGTGGGTTGAATATCCGCCAGTTGATATTGTGGTCATTGAGTGAGCAAGTGAATCAAATAAGCCCATGCCAGAAAATTTATAGGCAAGCGTACATAGTAACGTTAGCGTTAAATATAATAATGTTAATGAACCAGCAATCTGAGTAGCCCTTGGCAAGATTTTATCTGACGCATCGGATGATTCCAACCTAAATAATTGCATACCGCCAATTTGTAACATAGGCAATACCGCAACCGCCATTACAATAATCCCTATCCCTCCTAACCATTGCAACAAAGACCTCCATATCAATATTCCTCTTGATTGATCATCCAAAGCATCAATAACCGTTGCCCCTGTAGTTGTGATTCCGGACATAGACTCAAAAAATGAATCAGTAAAATTTAAACCAATATCAGATAAATAAAATGGTATAGCTGAGAATACAGCAATAACAAACCATGATAGTGTCGTCAGAATAAATGCTTCCTTGGTACCTAAAACATCATTTCTTCCCCAGACTGATAAATTTAATATGACACCAATTAAAATGGTTATTAATCCTGAAAGCACAAATACTTTTATGTCTTTAGTGCCGCTAATCATATCAACAGCAGCAGGTATAAACATAAATATACCTAATATAATTAAAAATATTCCAATAACTTTTATAATTGGGCGATAATTCATCTTATTATAAAATCATTTTGTTAATGTATTTGATGTAAGTCGAATGGGCTATCAAGAGAAAAAGGGGGGGTGTCAACAATAAAGCTTTCTCCCATATCATTCTCCATCATATAGGCCCCTACCATAATTCCAGATGGCGTTGTTAAAGGAACTCCACTGGTATATTCATATGACTCTCCTGGATTTAGAATTGGCTGTTCGCCAACAACGCCTTCACCACTAACTTCATGAATAATACCTTGACTGTCTGTAATCCTCCAGTACCTTGATCTTAATTGAATTGGTTCTTTGCTTTTATTTAAAATATTTATTGTATATGCCCATAGAAAATAATCCTCTTCAGGCTCCGATTCATCCTCCAAATAAACAGGATCAACATTAATTGTAATGTCATTCTTTATATTTTTATTCATCTATAAGCCTTGGTAATTTAAGTATTGTCTTAATTATATAATTAACAGTAAAAAAAATATACATAAAATATAATCATATTGCATTAAGTGCATTGCTTATATCGTCAATTAAATCATTAGGATTTTCTAGGCCAACAGATAGCCTTAATATAGAATCTGTAATACCAAGTGTATCCTTTTCCTTATCTGTTAATTTTTGATGTGTAGTTGTTGATGGATGAGTGATTAAACTTTTCGAGTCTCCAAGATTATTTGAGATTAATATCATATTTAAAGAGTTCAAGAATTTAAATGCATTAGATTTTCCTCCGTGTAATTCAAATGTTACAATTGGCCCCCCTCCAACCATTTGCTTATTAATTATCGATTTCTGGAGATGATCTTCATTGCCCGGATAAATTAATTTTTTAATCTTAGAATTTAGAGACATTTCTTCAGCTATTAATTGTGCATTTTCTATATGCCTTGAAGTCCTAACATCAAGAGTCTCAAGCCCTTTAACCATGACCCAAGCATTGAATGGACTTAATGCGGGCCCTGTATGTTTTAAATAATTATGCAGTTCACCTTCAATATACTCAGCTTTACCAAGTATTGCTCCACCAAGACATCTTCCTTGGCCATCTATATGTTTTGTTGTTGAATACACAACTATATCCGCACCTAATTGAAGGGGCCTTTGTCTTAATGGTGTTGAAAAAACATTATCCACGATGACTTTAATGTTATTTGATTTTGCAAGTGAGCTTAAAAGATTAATATCTAAAACTTCTAACATTGGGTTTGTAGGGGTTTCAAAAAAAAATAATTTTGTATTTTCTTTTATAGCACTTTCCCAGGCATCCATATCAGTTGCCCTGACAAGAGTTACCTCTATATTATATTTTGGAAATAAGTCTTTCAGTATGTACAAAGACGAACCAAACAAAGCATCTGCAGCAACTATATGATCACCACTTTGAACATTTGTAAATAATGAAGCAAAAACTGCAGCCATACCGCTTGATGTCAAGCGTACCGCTTCAGAACCTTCCATTATAGATAGCTTATTCTCAAGCATCGTGATATTAGGGTTAGAATAACGACTATAAATATACCCCTCACTTTCACCTTTAAACCTAGCTTCCGCTTCTTCTGGGCTATTATACACATATCCAGACGTTAAAAATATTGCTTCCGAGGTCTCGTTGAATTGGGATCTCAGGATACCTCCATGAATTAAGTTACTTTCTATACTTCTATTAGATAAAAAAGATTTATCTTTCATATTTTTCTCCAAAAAAAAACCTAGCTATATGCTAGGTTCAATAACCCAGCCTATTTAGCAATTTATATAAGTGGTTGCAAGCTGGCTGGCCCAAATTACCACTTTGTTATATTATAACGGTTATGATTAATGGTCAATAATTACTTTAATTACTAAATTTATTTCTATTTATCGAGAATAATCTTGTATATACTAAATTTAGTCATAAAGATGTGTTTCATATAATTAAAGCTTAATAAAATGATAAATAAAAATCTCCTTATAAATTCAGAAGAAGAGCACAATTTTCCAAACTCAAAAAAAACGCAATCTTTAAGTGGTGCCAGTGGAATTCTTCCAGATCACCTGATTGAAACACTCATTGCACGAAAGAAATTATTATCAATAAATGAAATAAAAAAAGAACAAATACAACCTGCAAGCCTAGATCTAAGATTAGGGAAAAGAGCTTATAGAATTAGAGCTAGTTTTATTCCAAGCGAAGGTAAGTCAATTAAAGAATGCGCAAAGGATCTAATTGACCATGAATTTAATATTGAAGATGGAGTCGTACTAGAAAGAAATTGTGTTTATTTAGTTGAATTGCAAGAATATTTAGACCTTCCAGACAGTTTGTGGGCTATCGCCAACCCTAAAAGTTCAACTGGAAGAATTGATGTTTTTACAAGAGTTATAGCTGATGGAACGCAAGCTTTTGATACAATTCCACTTGGTTATAATGGTCCGTTATATGCCGAGATTTCACCCCATAAATTCTCTATAAAAGTTAGAGAAGGTAGTCGTCTAAGCCAAATTAGATTTATTAGAAAAAATTCAACTCAACTTGAAACCCAAAGATCCACTTTATCCGACAGAGATCTAATGAAATTACACGATGAGCTATGCAAAGTGCATAATGGGATTGGTCTAGTAGAAGGGAAAGCAAACATTAGGGACGGCTTGCAATTAAGCATTTCTCTCAAAAGTGATTCAGACATTATTGGTTATAGAGCAAAACCATACACAGCACCAATAGATGTAGACAATATAAACTATTACAAGACCAGTGATTATTGGGATCCTATAATTCAAGATTCATCAAATAGAATAATACTTGATCCTAATGAATTTTATATATTAGCTTCGTCAGAATCAGTCAGTATTCCACCAGATTTTGCAGCAGAGATGGTTCCAATTGATCCATCAATGGGAGAATTCAGGGTTCATTATGCAGGTTTCTTTGATCCTGGATTTGGCTTTTCTTCAACTGGAGGAAAAGGGAGCCGAGCAGTTTTAGAAGTAAGAAGTTTAGATGTTCCTTTTTACCTTGAACATAAACAAATTGTTGCACGTTTAAAATACGAAAAACTAGCGGAGGATTCAAAAAAATTATATGGAAAAGATATAGGATCAACATATCAATCGCAGAAATTAAAATTATCCAAACATTTTTATGGATAGTTTTAAATATTATCAAATTCTACATGAAAAAAAATAACTGTAATCAAAAATGAATAAAACAATACAAAACATTACATCAGAGAGCAAAGCTTGGCCGTTTCAAGAAGCTAGGAGATTAATTGATCGATTATCAGAAGATGATTGTAGTAATACAATTATATTTCAAACTGGTTATGGGCCATCTGGACTACCTCATATTGGAACATTTGGAGAAGTTGCTAGAACTCTTATGGTACAAAATGCATTCAAAGTTATAACCGATAATAAAATTAAGACGAAACTAATCTGCTTTTCTGATGATATGGATGCTCTCAGGAAAGTTCCAGAAAATATCCCAAACCAAGATAAAATGTTACCTTATATTGGAATGCCCCTTACTAAAGTTCCAGATCCATTTGGAGAATATGATAGCTTCGGTCAACATAATAACGAAAGACTAAAAATGTTTTTGAACAAATTCAACTTTTCCTATGAATTTGTGAGTTCTACGGATTATTATACTTCAGGTATTTTTGATGAAACGCTAAAGCTAATATTGATCAACCACGATAAAATTTGTTCAACTGTTACTCCTATTCTTGGTAAAGAGCGTAAAGCTAATTATAGCCCTATACTCCCAATATGCCCAATTACTGGAGAAGTACTACAGGTTAAAATTAATGAATGTGATATAAAAAATAACACCATTATCTTTACAAATCCTAATTCAAAAAAAGAAACAGAAGTTTCTATTTTAAAAGGAAAGTGCAAATTACAATGGAGAGCTGATTGGGCGATGAGATGGAAAGCTCTAAAAGTTAATTACGAAATGTCAGGAAAAGATCTAATAGATTCTGTAAAAATTAGCAGTCAAATATGCAGGATTATAAAAGGTACCCCGCCAGAAGGATTTAACTACGAACTATTCTTAGATGAGAATGGTGAGAAAATATCAAAATCTAGAGGGAATGGTATTTCAATAGAATCCTGGCTAAAGTATGCAACTCAAGAAAGTTTATCGTTATTCATGTTTCAATCTCCAAGAAAAGCAAAGAGGTTATATTTTGATATAATTCCTAAAAATGTTGATGACTACAATACACATTTAATAAATTACCATAAGACCAAAGAAGAAAAAGAAAAATTTGAAAATCCGGTCTGGCATATCCATTCTGGAAATCCACCAAAAATAGAAAGCACTGTATCATTCTCCCTACTTCTTAATCTCGTTAGCGCTTCAAACTCTGAAGATAAAAATACTCTATGGGGATTCATAAAAAACTATATTGGCGAAAGTGCAAACCAAGAAAATAATCCACTCTTAGACCAAATGATTGAATATGCTATTTCATATTTTCATGATTTTGTAAAACCAAATAAAGTTTACAGATTAGCAACAAAAATAGAAGAAGAAGCTCTGATAAACTTATCTAAATTGATTGGGGAAATGGATCAGAACGCAGATAGCGAAGAAATACAAACCCTTATATATCAAGTGGGAAAAGACTTCTCTTTTGAACCTTTAAAAGATTGGTTTAGCGCAATATATGAGGTTCTTCTTGGGCTTAAACAAGGGCCAAGATTTGGTTCTTTTGTAGCAATCTATGGCATTAAAGAAACTCAAAAATTAATTAAAGATGCGCTAGATGGCAATTTAATTACAAAATAAATAGATGAAAAATCATAATTTTAGGTTATTATTATAAACAATGGATATATATAAGTTTATAAAACCTGCTATTTTTACTACCGACCCTGAGAAAGCTCATAACCTCGCGATAAGTGCTATAAAACTTGGCTTACATCCATTGGATACAGAGCCATCATCAAATATACTTTCTCAGAATCTTCTGAATTTATCTTTTAAAAACCCAATTGGAATGGCAGCGGGTTTTGATAAAAATGGAGAAGTACCTAATGAACTATTAAAAATGGGGTTTGGTTTTGCTGAGGTGGGAACCGTTACACCTAGACCTCAAGAAGGAAACCCTAAGCCACGCATATTCCGATTAGAAAAAGAAGAGGGTATGATAAATAGATTAGGTTTTAATAATAAAGGATCAGAAGAAGTAAAATTAAAATTAGAAAATAGACAAAAAATGGGAATCTTAGGTGTCAATATAGGGGCCAACAGAGATAGCAATAATATGATGGAAGATTATATATATGGTCTTAAAACATTTTATAAAATAGCAGATTACATAACTATTAACATTTCTTCTCCGAATACACCTAATTTAAGAAAATTACAAAAAAAACAAAATATTCAAGAACTGTTAAATTTAATTAATGCGGAGAAACCTGTTGATTGCAACTTACCCATCTTACTAAAAATATCCCCAGATATAAATCAGCTAGAATTATCTGATATCATAGAAGCTGCAATAAATTCTAAAATTGATGGCTTAATTATATCAAATACAACTGTTGATAAATCAATGCTTGATAAAATAAAAAATGCAAATCAAGACGGCGGACTATCCGGGAAACCTCTTTTTAATTTATCAACTCGTCTATTAGCTCAGGCTTATATAATATCTGAAGGAAAAATACCTTTAGTAGGCGTCGGCGGTATTGCTAATGGATATGATGCTTTTTTGAAGATTAAAGCTGGAGCTAGTTTAATGCAACTCTATACAGGAATGGTTTTTCAAGGGCCCAGTATTGCTATTAATATAAAGAAAGAATTATCTAAATTAATTCTAGAAGAAGGCTTTAGATCTATAAAAGAAATAGTTGGGATTGACGCTAAAAAATATAAAAAATAATTTCATTATCGAATATATTTAACAATAACTGCCATTGACCAACCCAATAACAATGCAAATAGAACTGCTATTATGCCATAAATAAATGGTTTTTTGTTAGCAACATCATATACAATTTTACCAACACCACGTTTATTTAAATAGATATTTAAATAATCTTTATTGACAATATTACCATCTCTTATCAAAAAAATAGTTACCTTTAATCTGCCTTCTTTTACTCCTGAAGGCAAATGTATGTTAGATTTATATAACTTATTATTCTTTATCGTTACTCCATTTGCGTCTTCTGAAAATAATTTATCTATCTTTTTATGCCTTACAATCGCCTCAAATAAATCTAGCTTAACATCTTCATTATCTAACTCCGATCGACTAGTAAAAGACAAGTTATTAATTCCAATTTTATTTTTCTTCATCTGCAATTTATCTAGAATATTCTCTAAAGGACGATTACTATAAACTGAATAATAAGAAGGTACATTAGAGTATTCATATGAAGCATCATTAATCCACATAGCATACTTCTTATCTTTCTTTCTCACAATCAATGGATATTCAGGCCCTATTACAGTAATAATAATATCAGATTGAATTTTTTCTTCTGTCTCTATAGATCCGTATAGTAATAGATCTTTTCCAGTAAACTGAGTTTCTATTGATATGTTTTTATCAGATATATCCGAGATTAAGCCATCAGAATGGACATCAGTGATCATTAAAAAAAATAATCCTAATATTAAAAGAGATTTATAATAATACCTAACCATATCAAATTTTATCATTTTATGTTAATTGTTGAAAATAGATCGTCTGGCTTTAAAGCTAAATCGTAAGCCATCTTAAAACAAACCAATAATATAATAACTCCAAGTAGAGCTCTAAGCTGTTCACCCTTTAATTTATGCCCATAATGTGCGCCTATTTGAACTCCTATAACACCACCTATCATCAGTATTATTGCTAATATTATATCAACAGTCTGATTCTGATAAGAATGAAGTATAGTCACTAAACTTGTAACAAAAACTATCTGATACAATGATGTGCCTATAACAACATTTGTAGGCATGCGTAGAATATATATCATTGCGGGAACCATTATAAAGCCTCCGCCAACTCCCATAATTGTTGCCAGAACACCAACAACCATTCCGATTAATACTGGAGGAATTATACTAATATATAAACCAGATTTTCTAAATCTTAATCTAAATGGTAATAAATATATCCAATTTCTATCCACTTTCTTCTTTTTAGAGATTTTTAAATTATACTTCTTTATTAATAAAGAACGAAGACCTTCAATTAATGTCAAAGACCCAATTGATCCCAATAGAATGACATATGACACTGATATAAATGTATCTATTTGGCCAATATTCTTTAAAAAAACAAACAGTTTAATGCCAATAAAAGAACCAATAATCCCACCACATAGAAGAATGGAACCCATCTTTATATCTACTGCTGATCTTCTCCAGTGAGCAATAGTACCTGATATAGAAGAGGCAACAATCTGGTTTGCTTCTGTTGCAACGGCAATCATAGGAGGGATTCCATAAAATATTAACAAAGGGGTCATCAAGAAACCACCTCCGACTCCAAACATACCGGATAAAAAACCAACTAACCCTCCCATTCCAAATATAATAAATATATTGACGGAAACTTCAGCAATAGGAAGATATATGTACATTATAATCACAAAAAATTTATAAAAATGAGAACTAAATTAACCTATAAAACAACATACTAGAATAATAATCTTAAATAAAGAATATAAATTTAATATCGCCTAGAATAATAATATTAAGGTTATTTTTTTACATAAAGAAAATTATTGTGCATGCATATCTAAATATTCTCATTTTAGTTACTATATATAAATGATAATAATTTATAAACTTCTCGGAATCGTATAATCTAATGGAATATAAAAAATATGAAATATAAATTCTGTACTATATTATCTATCTTTGTTTTCATGAATTCAATATTATTTGCAAATGCAAATGAAAAGATATTATTTGCAACAAATTGGCTAGCCCAACCTGAACATGGTGGTTTCTATCAAGCTCTAGGAGATAATGAGTACTCGAAATGTGGTTTAGACGTTGAAATCATTCAAGGTGGTCCCCAGGTTAACAATAGAGCAAAATTAATCGCCGGTAAAATTGATTTTTATATGGGCGGTAATATGATTCAACCAATTCTCGCCAGATCTCAGGGAATTCCAATTAAAGTTGTAGCAGCTTATTTTCAAAAAGATCCACAAATCATAATGACGCATAAGAATGCAGGTGCAGATAATTGGGAAGATGCAAAAAAAACTTACCCCTTATATATTAGTGATACTGGATTTGTAAGCTTTTATCAGTGGATGATAAATGAACATAAATTTACAGAAGAACAAAGAAGACCTTATACTTATAATTCTGCTCCCTTTATTGCCAATAAAAATTCTGGGCAACAAGGATATCTAACTTCTGAACCATTCTCTATTCTAAATAAAACAGGGGAAGAGCCAAACGTATTTCTTCTATCTGATTATGGTTTTGATTCATACTCTACAACCATTGAAATCATGGAAGAAAAAATTATTAATAATTCAGGTGTTGTTGAATGTTTTATCAATGCCTCTAATATCGGATGGGTTAATTATTTATATGGAAACCCTGAAAAAGCTAACGCATTAATAAAATATCATAACCCAGATATAACAGATGAACAAATTGCCTATTCAATTGGAAAAATAAAAATACATGGCATTGTTGACTCCGGATCTTCGCTAGAATTAGGCATAGGATCAATGACCCATGAGAGACAAACAAGTTTTTATAATAAAATGGTAAAATCAGGTATACTTAGTAATAATCTAAATTATAAAGATGCCTATACATTAGAGTATGTAAATAAAAGCATTGGATTGACAGAAAAAGAAATATTACTTAAATGATTTGAAAGATCGATTGAAGATAAAAAATATCATCAATAATTCAACATAAATATATGAGCTTTAAAAATAAAATATCAAAAAAAATTTTTCTTCCAGTCCTAGTTATAGTGGGGTTAATGCTATTATGGGAAATTATAGTTATTTTAAATGATATTCCAGCCTATATACTACCAAGACCGTCATTTATTATAGAAACATTGATTATTGATTGGCCTATATTATATCCATCAATGATAAATACAATAGAAATTACACTTGGGGGCTTCGCTATCGCAACAGTTGGTGGGGTTGCAATAGCAATAGTATTTTCTTTATCGAAAACAATAGAAAACGCTTTATTCCCAATAGCAGTCATCATTCAAGTTACTCCAATCATAGCCATATCTCCAATAATTCTTATTTACGCCAATTCAACTGAAACAGCTTTATTAATATGTGCGTGGCTAGTTGCATTCTTCCCTGTGTTATCAAATACTATTTTTGGATTAACTAGCGTTGAAACTAATCTGGTTGAATTATTTAAATTACAAAATGCTAATAAGATACAAACTCTCTATTATTTAAGGATACCCTATGCACTCCCAAATATTCTATCGGGCATAAGAATAGCAGGAGGATTATCTTTAATAGGAGCAATTGTTGCAGAATTTACGGCAGGCACTGCTGGAGTAGGATCAGGATTAGCCTTTAGAATATTAGAATCAGGTTACAGGCTTAATATACCAAGAATGTTTGCAGCATTATTTCTGATAGCCATAATTGGAATAACAATTTATCTAATTATTACTTATATCACATACCTATTATTGAGAAAATGGCATAGCAGTTATCAAAACTGAATATTATTTAAGTTATAACATACCTTCCAAAACATATTTCAAAATTTTAACTACCTGTTCCGGTGTTTCACAAACAGCTAAAGCAGCGGCATCAACTTCTTTTAATGCATGAGCATGTTCAGAATTATGCATAATTATAATTGGTTTATTTAATCCAGTTGCATATCCAGCATCAAATGCGGCATTCCATTGTTTGTATTTTTCTCCAAATCTAACAACAACGACATCAGATTTTTGAATTAAATTTCTTGTTCTAATTGCATTTATTTTAGCGCCCTTATGGTCATGCCAAAAAGAATTATCTTCATCTCCCAAAATTGAGACACCGCAATTATCACTATTCTCATGTATTGTCACTGGACTAGTATAAGAAACTGATAATTTATTAATTTTAGATAAACTCTCAATTTGGTCTCTCCAATCAGTATGTATTTCACCTGATAAATATACAATTAAATCACTCATATTTTTTTACCCTTCTTCAATAAATAGAAATTAATCTTGAATTAACAATGCAGCTCGACCAATTACAGAACCTTTTTCAACACAATCATGTAGAGCTTCTGCCTCCGACATTTTTCTTATATCAGTAACTAATGGCCATATCTCACCTCGTGCTACAAGATCTAGTGAATCTATTACTTCCTGCTTAGTTGCATATCTACTTCCCATCACAACTGCTTCTTTATCAAGAAGCATTCCAGCCGCTGCATTTACAACATTTTCAGGGCCTCCACCACCTAAAGTGACAAGACGACCACCTCTCCCTAAGATAGAAAAACCAAGATTTAAAGATTCTGTGCTTGATACAAAATCAATAACAACATCAGCCCCTTCACCCTTTGTTAATTCATAAAATATTTCGTTGTCATTATAATCTCTTGGGTTAACACAGAAATCAGCACCAACATTTTTACAGGCTTCAAATTTATCTGACGCAATATCAACCGCAATTACTGTTGAGTGTGCCCATTTTGCCATCATAATCATATGTATTCCAAGACCTCCACCAGCACCCATAATAACAACCTTATCATTTGGAGTTACGCTTGCGTGCCTTAAGACCTTAACAGGAGTTGCAATAGCATCACAAATCACTGCAATTTCGGCCGGTGACTCTTTCCAATCAAGAGCTTCTGGTATTTTTAAACAATTTTCTGCTGGAAGCTTCATATATTCAGCGTAAGCACCATCAATCTGTCTGCCAATATAGCCACCAAAATTCTCACATAATGTTTCTCTGTTTATCCTACACCACTTACAATGACCGCAGGTAAGATAAAAATATGCAGTTACTGCATCTCCCACCTTAATATTTGTAACATTTGAGCCAACTTCTTCTATAATACCTGTAATTTCGTGACCAATAATTCTAGGATAATCTACCTCTATTCTGCCGGCTCTTACGTGTTGTATTGTTAACCCGGATCCGCATGCTATTACTCTTATAACTGCTTCGTTTTCATTAGGCTTAGGATCTTTAACATCTTTATATACAAACGGAGTTCCTTTTGATTCCAATACCAGAGCTTTCATATTTTACACCTTTATTAAAAATTATTTTTAATTCTTACAAAAAATATTTTATCATATATATAATATTATATAAAAATTATGTAAAATTAATATAAGTAAAAAAGATATTAGGTTATTTAATGTTAAACATAGCTATACTTGGACTTGGGTGGTGGGGTCGACATATTATAACAACATTAGAAAACAGCAGTATAATTAATGTTGTAGCGGCAGCATCTAGAACTGTTGATAAGCACAAAAAGTTTGCAACCGAAAAAAATATCATTCTTTACGAAGACTATAATACACTATTAAACGACCCTTTGGTTGATGGAATTGTTCTCTGTACCCCTAATACTCAACATGAAGAACAAGTAAAAAAAGCAGCATATGCTGGAAAACAGATTTTCTGTGAGAAACCTCTTGCTTTGACTAAAAATGCAGCAGAAAATATTATTTCATATGCAAATAAATTTAATTTAGTATTAGGCGTTGGCCATGAAAGAAGATTTGATCCTGCCATAGAAGAATTATCAAAGATTATAAAATCTAAGCAGTTTGGTAAAAAAATGCATATTGAAGCCAATTGGTCACACGATATACTTGCAGCTTTAGATTCTAATAATTGGAGAGGGTCTTTAGAAGAAGCTCCTGCAGGTGGAATGACTGGTACTGGGGTTCATATGACTGATCTTTTCTTATCATTGTTTGGGACCGTCGAATCTATTTTTGCGCAAACAGCAAATCAAGTACTAGATTTTAAGACAGGTGATATAACTGTTGTGTTAATGAAATTTACTAATGGAGCAACTGGTCAACTATCCGTAATATCAAAAACTCCATATTATTGTAGATTATCAGCTTTTGGCGATAATATGTGGGCTGAAGTAAGAGATACAAAACATCCAATGTATGGAGCTAAAAATCAATTACTTTCATGTGCTATAAATAAAGAACCTATTTCTAAAGTATTTCCCGCAGTAAATACAATAAAAGCTAACTTAGAGGAATGGGCATTATCGATTACACAAAATAAAAAATATAGATTTAATGATATCGAACGGGTTCAAAATGTAGCAATATTAGAAGCTATAACCAAATCTGCTAAAGATAATAATTGGACAAAAGTATAATATAAATCTCTATTAACTTAGAACATGATCAGCTATATGCTTAGTATCCATAAGTGACTCCTTTAAGTAAGAGATGAGCCTGCTGATTTTCCTGCAATTCTTCCAAAAACTGTTCCTGAAACTAATCCTGTTCCTGCAGGATAGTTGAAGTAAAATATACCACCCACCATCTCTCCAGCCGCATATAAACCAGACATAGGAATATCGTTAACATCTAGGACTTGACCAGTGTCTGGAACTGTTTTTAACCCACCAAAAGTAAATGTAATACCACAAGTTACTGCATAGGCTTCAAAAGGAGGGGTATCTATCGTATTTGCCCAATTAGTTTTATTTACCTCTAAGCCAATTGTTTTTCTTCCATCCTTTTTCGAATGATCAAATTTTATTTTTTGGTTTATCGAACTGTTGTAATTCTTAATGGTTTCTATTAAGCCATCTCTGTTAACATCTTCCATCTTATCCGCAAGCTCTTCTATTGTATTTGCAACAATTCTGGTAACCTTCTTATCTCCATATTCAGGTCGCAATAGATTCTTAACTTTAGAATCAAAAACTTGATAAGAAAATTGTTGCGGCTGCTTTAATACTTCTGCGCCGTATTTAGCATATGTATAATTATAAAATTCTGCACCTTCGTCTACGAAACGTTTTCCATCAGCATTAATCATAATTGAAAGTGGAAATGAATGTCTATATGAACTTTCAGGAATTGATAAATCTCCGAATTCTGGAGAATATCTTTCCCAAGAAACTGCATGCCTTCCTGACCAGTTACCAAAAGATTGAGCGCCAATATCCAAAGACATTTTTAAGCCTTCACCAACATTAAAACGAGTGCCTCTTACTTTAGCAAGATCCCATCCCGGTCCTAAATATTTTGTTCTCCACTCTGGGTTAGCTTCAAATCCACCGCACGCTAATACAGTATTTTTTGCAAAAAATTGAACAAGACCATCACTTGTTTTAGCATTAACTCCGACTACATCAAAGTTTTCTGTAATCAAAGAAACAGCTCGAGTATTATAATGAATTAGAACTCCTTTTTTTATAGCTGATTTAGTTAAATCGGATACAAGACCAGGCCCTCCTCCAACCATCCAAAGAGGCATTCTTCCAAAAAATTTTCTTTTTTTATTTATTACCGCAGATTGATGTCTATAATTAGGCGTAAAATGGGCACCTTGCTCTCTTAGCCAAACCATTGCATCTAAGCTTTCTGATACTAATATTTCACTTAGCTGCGGATCTGTTTTATAATTAGTAACATTACACAAATCATCAAAGAATTCTTCTTTTGTATTACTTTCCCAATCTACATCTTTAATTTCATTCGGCTGTAAATCACAAAGTTTTTTTATATCAGAAACGCCATCGTACGCAAAACGCATAACACCTCCAGCAAAACGACTATTTCCTCCAGATTCTTGCTCTGATGCCGCCTCGATCATTACAACTTTTGCACCTTGGTCAACAGCAGCTAGAGCGGAACATAATGCTGCATTACCCTTACCCACAATAATAACATCCGAATTAATAATCTTTTCTTTCATATTGGGAAACTCTTTGTAAATATCAAATTTAACTAAAATTCTTTTTAAAATTTAATCTGTAGTATAATATAATATGCTATAAATACTATTCTGTGAGGTTTATGTTAATGAGTCAAGATTCAAAAAAAATAGCATTAATCACAGGTGCGTCCTATGGAGTTGGAGCTGCAACCGCTAGATTATTTGCAAAAAATAATTATCACGTATGTCTAACTGCAACAAATATTAAAAATCTAAATAATATATCGCAAGAACTATCGGAATTAAAATTTTCATTGCACGAACTAAACCTGAATTCACAAAAAAATATTGAAGATATCTATGCAGAGATAAAAGAACAGACTGGCATTATTAATGTTCTTATTAATAATGCAGCTACTCATAAAAGAATACCAGCAATAGAAATTAAAAGAGATGATTGGCAAGAAATATTACAAACAAACCTTGATGGTACTTTTTTTATGTCACAGGCTTTCGCAAAACAAATTATTGCTCATGACGCTAAATCAGGCTCTATAGTTAATATTACATCCACTCACTCTATTGCAAGTCAAGCTAATCGTTCTATGTATGGAATATCAAAGGCTGCAATTAATCATATGACTCGTATGCTTGCAGTTGAATGGGCAGATCATAATATAAGAGTCAATGGCATTGCTCCTGGGAGAATGTTAACTGAAGCTCCTAGCAGACAAAAAACTGGGAACGATAAAAACTATATAAATAATATGCTGTCTAAAATACCATTAAATAGACTTGCTACTCCTGAGGAAGTAGCAGCTTCAGCACTATTTTTATCAAGCAAAGATGCGAATAGTATTACTGGACAAACTCTAATTATAGATGGCGGTTTAACTTTAAAATAATCAAAAATAATTATCTATTCCATCCAATTATTTCATTTTTTAATAATTGAGATTTTTTTAATTGCCCTTCTAATGTCTTTTGTTGTTCGTCAGAAAGTATATTTAGAGGCTCACGACAATAACCACAATCTCTGCCCATATATTTACTAGCTGCCTTTAATCCTGGTACCCCATAAGGTTTTAAAATATACAATAATTTTGCTATTGCTTCTTGTACTTTTCTTGCTTCAAATAAGGAATCTATTTTGCAATAATCATATAATCTTCGAACTAGTTTGGGCGCAATTAATCCCAATGAAGAGAAATACGTGTTAGCGCCAATCGCAGCGGCAGATAAATAATAGTCCGTTCCTGATGCTAGTTGTATTTTAGAGTCATTTTTTTCTGCTAAAGTAACCAGTTCAATCATAAATTGCCAATCGAGGCTGGAGTCTAATAAATATATACTATTTGCACGACTTGCTAATAAACCATTCAAAATATTAATACTAATTTTTGCATTTCCCATATTTGAAGGATCGTTGTGTATAAAGATTGGAGATCTAATATTCTTAGTAATCGTTAAAAAATGCTCGAGTAACATTGAAGCCGGCGGGGTCCAATAATAGGGCGTTGTGACTACTATTGACGATGCACCAGAATCTATAGCAAAAAACGATAAATCCTCGGCTATCTTAGTGCCAGCATCACTTACATGCGCTATTACTGGTATATTTTTCTCTTTCTTCAATACAAAGCTAATTAAATCTCTTTTCTCTGCATTTGATAAACTAACGTATTCTCCGATATGCATTGGCAATGCAAGGCTATCAGCACCATTAGATAAATGAAATTCGATAATCTTATCATATGTATTGTAATCAATAGAATTATCTTCCTTAAAAGGGGTAAGCAAAGAATGTACCAATTCAGGCGCGAATAACATCATATCTCTATTACCATCCATAAGGTTCGCTTTCAAGTATGCCCAAGTCTTCTAATTCTGACTGAATATATTTACAACGTTCTGCATCTGCCGTCGGTAAAGGCGATCTTGTGGGTCCAACTGGTCTACCCATAATCACCATCCCACCTTTCAAAGAAGATGGGTACTGATCCTTGAAAAGATGCCATATTCTTGTAACTTTATTTTGTAAAATTCTTGCCTCTTCCCATTCTCCTGAAATACAAGATTTATATAATTGTAGACATAAATTTGGACAAATAGATCCAGCTGCAGAATAACAGCCAACGCCACCTAATGGAACTGATGGTAAAAGAAATTCAACGCCTGTTAACATTGCAAAATCTGGATTAAGCTTTAATGCAACTCTTGATATTTCTATAAATGTTTCAGAATTAAAACTAGCTTCCTTTACTCCAATAAAATTCGGAAGTTTACATACAAGCCTTTCAATAAGCTCACTTGACATCTTTACTCCAGCTAAATAACTAGGAGAATTATATGAGAGCACTGGTAACTCAATAGATTCACATAACCGTACAAAATAATTATATATAGAATCGGGTGTAAGCGACCAAATATAAGGCGTAATAGCGAGAATTCCATCTGCTCCTATAGATTCAGCGTGACGCGCCAAGTCATGCGTATCTTCAACTGCAAGTGCGCTAACATGAATTGTTACTGGAACCCTAGCATTAGCAACTCTTACAGCAGCTTCTGCAAAATACTTTCTTTCATCAATCGTAAGATTTAATGATTCGCCTTTATGATGAGGCCAGGATATAGCAGTTGCGCCAGTCCTAATATGAAAATCAATAACCTTTTCAAAAGTCTGTAAATCAAGGCTAAAGTCTTCCTTAAGAGGAGTCACTGGACTTTGCATTACACCCTTAAATTTACTTGCCATTTCATACTCCTTCTAAAAGAAATATATTAACCTTATAATATTAAGTTACCAGCATTTACCATTAACGTAATCCCAGTTATATACCGAGCCTCATCAGATGCTAAAAATAATGCCGCTTCCGCACAATCCCTAGGCTCAATTAAATTACGCATCGGATTCATTGAAGCAATATTATCTAAACTTTCTTGATCCCTAATTCTTCTTACACGAGGAGTTAGGGCAGTTCCTGGGGCTATTACATTAACAGTAATTCCATATTGGCCAATATCTCTTGCCATTAACTTTGTCATACCAATCAATCCTGCTTTAGCCGCTCCATAGGGAATATAAGATGGAGCATAAGGGTTTGGAGCAATACCAGCACCTGAAGAAAGGCTTATTATTCGACCTTTCTTATTCTCAATCATTATGCTAGATACTGCTCTTGAACAATAAAAAGCGGAATTTAAATTTAATGATATCACATCATCCCATTCGCTATCAGTAATCTCATTTATTGGCGAGAAACTTTGAAATCCACCAGCACCGTTAATCAATATATCGACTTTTTTATAATCTTTAATAACACCATTAACCATATCATTCACCTGATCAGATTTAGTTAAATCGGCAGTTACCAGAGCAGCTTTACCGCCACTTTCTATAATGTCTTCTCTTACCCTAAGCAATTCTTGCTGGTTAATATCAACTAGAATTACTATTGCACCTTCTTTAGCAAAAGTTTTTGCAATAGATTCACCTAACCCCTGTCCTGCAGCAGTTACAATAGCAATATTATTATCTAATTTATTTAATCTACTCACTAATTATTCTCCAAAATTAAGTGAAAAATTATTCTTTAAACTCAATTTCCAATGCTACCACATCAATATCACTTGTATTAATTGCATTGTGTTCTAATGGCGCTCGCACTATAGAAGATGTTCTTGGTATATAATTAATTTCTTTTGTTGATCCATCGGTAAATTCAAACATCAGCTTACCTTCCGATAATTGAATTGGCATATAGTCCATTTCATGCAAATGCCACCCTGTTTGCTCACCGGGCTTAAAAACCCAATGCGTAACAATCATTTTCTCATTCTCTAAAACCACACTATGCTTTGCTACAGGGCGATTAGAAGCTATTTTATCTCCCTTATTATCTAATTTCTTAGACATATTATTCCCTTTCTAAAAAAAATTTATGTACACTAAAATTAGTACTATTTAATATTTGAGAAACCTGTGGCATCTAATATTGAATTACTATACGACAAAACTAAAGGTCCGTTTGGCTCTGTTGCTGCTCTTTTTTTTATCCACTCAGGGTCCGATTGAAATGCTGCCCATTTAGTTTCACGATCAGCCAATGAATCCCATTTTAACATATAAGTTATATCTTGATTAGATTCTCCAATAAGCGTTGTCCAAAATCCAACCTGTTTTATTCCATACTTATCCCAAAAATCAAATACTACATTTTCAAATCTGTCTAAAACCTTTGGCAAACAGCCTGGTACACAATGATAAATCCTAAGTTCATAAACCATAAGTATTCTCCCAAATTAATTATAATTATTCCCAATAAAAAATATTAACTTATGTTATATATAAAGCAATAGCTAATAATTATATTCAATATGATAAATAATTATAATTATCCTTTTTCAAAAAATCCTGGGTGTTCTTTGTGAATTCCAAACTTTACTACCCTCTTCCCATATCTAAAGTTTAAATTATCAATAGACGAAGAAAGTTTCTCTTTCTTATTCTGCCTACCTGCCTCAAAGCCTATAAAAAGCTCTGCCGACCTATCTTGTAGGAATATAATATTAGAAAAATGTACGCCCAAAGAATCTATATAAATAGGCTTAATAGTATCAATCATCTTATTCCATAGTTTCGAAAATTGATTTAAAAAGAAAAAAGTATCTTGTGAGAATGTAAAAGTTATTGAGTCCGCCCACGTCCCTAAAGAGGAAGTTCTGACAATAATATCTAGACGGCCAGAACAATATTTATGCTTCCTTAATCTTTCAGATGATTTTTCTATTAACCATCTACCAACAAGATATGCTTTCTTTATTGGCTGATACTCAGGAGACAAGACTTTTGAATTGCCGTACCTTCTACGAATTGTATTTACTATCGGGATATCCTCTCCTCGTAATGACCGAACAAATCTTTCTCCCTCGATAGACCGCCATATAATTCTCGCATGAGTAGGATCAAGATTATACAAACTCTCTATGTCATATACTCCCGCTTTCCATAAACGTAACCTTAATCCCCTTGATATTCCTGGTAAATCATCGAGATCTAAATGCCTAATTTTCTGAGGCATATTATCAAAAGAAAGCCACTGCAACCCATCCGGTTTATCTAATTTACTAGCAATTTTTGCTAATAAAGGATTAGGAGCTATCCCAATTGATAAGGTTACTTCATGTCCAATTAATTCTTTTATCTTCAACTTCATTTGGACAGCTAAACTAATAGCAGATTTTAACCTTGCGCTATCACCCCCTAATGCAATTTGAAATTCATCTATTGATCTAATTCTTTCTAATTCAGCTATACTGTCTAAAATAGAAGCAATTTTTTGATTATATCTAACATATAATTTATGACGACTCTCTCTTAATAGGATATTTGGGCATAGTATCTTTGCTTCGTATACCCTTGTTCCCGTTTTTACACCATAAGCTTTTGCTTCATAACTTGCGGCAACTATACAACCGAAATCTTGATTCACTGCCGTAATGCCAACTGGTTTTTTTCTTAAAAATGGATCTAATTGTTTTTCAACGCTTGCAAAAAAACTGTCCATATCTACATATAACGTTCTAAAAATATTCATTTTTTCATTTTTTTCTTTATTTTTCTTTATTTTGTTCTTACTTTGTTCTCATAATGGATAAGAAAAATCAACTAAAAAATGTTGCCTTCGGTGGTGACTGGTCAGAGTCTATAAAATTTAACGATGAAATCTCTGTTATTGTAAAAAGATTGGAAAATATTTACAAAAGATGTTCCTATGAGTATATACAGGACTCAGAGTTTAATGATATTTTAGAGTATGTTGAAAATAATATTGAAAAAGGTCAAATATTTAGCCATTCCTTTCAAAGAAATATACGGTATGAAGATCCCCTTAAAAGGAAATATGAACTACTTAAAACTATCAATCTAATTAAAAAATGGGTAAGAAGATAACAATATATCCCAAAGAATTATCCTTTATTATGATAGGCAAAATAATATGAATAAAATAGCAATAGTTACTGGGGCCAACTCAGGAATAGGGAAAGAAATAGCAAAGAAATTAGTTGCAAATAATATTTACACAATACTTGCCTGCAGAAATGAGAAACAAGGGAAAGAAATAGAAAAACATCTGGGTGAAAAATCAAAATACCTCCATTGTGACCTCGCTAATTTTGAAAGTATGGAAAAATTTTGCCATTCGATAAATAGCCAGTTTGAAAATATTAATTATCTTTTTAATAACGGAGGCATTTTTCTCCCTCCATATAAAGAAACCCATGAAGGTTATGAATTAACATATGGTGTTAATTATCTATCCTATTTCTATTTAACTAACTCATTAATTCACCTCATGAAAAAAGTTCCGGGATCACGCATAATTAATACCTCTAGCCTTGCCAGCTTCAGACCAAGAACATTGAACATTGAACAGTATGTGAAGCATGCAAAATTTAATAGAATGAAAGTTTACGAGGATAGTACATTAATGAGATCAATGTTTACTTATGAACTCGATGATAGGTTGAAAGATAAAAAATATGAAACAATAGCAGTATCAGGGCATCCCGGTGTTGTTTTAACCAATATCCAAAAATATTCTTTTAGGATGAAAATGAAATTTATATTGCTTAATCGTCATCATAATGTTTCAAAAGGAGCCGCACCTTTGATTAAAGCTGGCTTAGATGCCTCAATTAAAGGAAAAGATTTTATAGGACTAGATACACTAAAACAATATAAAGGAAATCCTTTAATAATTGAGCATCCCAATAAAATCGTCTTCAATAAGGAATTAAGAAATCAACTATGGGATCACTCTGTATCTCAAACTAGCCTTGACTTAAAGTAATCAATTAATTCTTAAGCTGTCTGATAAAGTATAAATTATGATTACACCTAATATTATCAAACTCATACCTATCAATGCTGCGATATCTAAACTTTGTTTAAAAAAGATAACACCGATTAAAGAAATAAAAAAAATACCAGCGCCTGACCAAATAGCGTAAATAATACCTACAGGAACATATTTTAAAGTAAGAGATAAAAAATAAAAAGAAAATAAAAAACAACACACGGCAATAATTGAAGGATAAAGAATAGAGAAACCATTCGATAATTTTAAAAAACTAGTTCCTAATACTTCAGAGCTTATAGCTAAGCATAAATATAACCAATACATATTGCATCCCCTAACAAAGAATAATAGAGTTACATTATAGAGATTAAAAAATAATAAAGAGAAGACTTCAAATGAGAATCATACAAGGAATATTATCAAGAATTTTATTTATTCTTGGAGTTATAGTTTATCTTTCAACAGTAAGCATAGCCTTCGTATCAAAAGGATTAGTCGTTGGAGTTTTAAGTGCCGGCCTTCCTATCTTATCAAATATATATTGGGTACAAAATCTTTGGACTAAAAGTAATATAGTATTTGGCATTGATATTTATTACGTATATATCCAAGCTAATTTTCTATTTATAGGATTGGCAGCTATAGCTTTTATCCTGCATAAAATAAAAAAATTATCTTCTTAATAACAAGTCCTATTTTCTAAAATGGTGCACCCGGAGAGATTCGAACTCCCGACCAAGTGGTTCGAAGCCACCTACTCTATCCAGCTGAGCTACGGGTGCATTAAAATAAGATAAATATTAAAAAAATAATTAAAATTTTATTTTATATTCAGGATCTTCTAAAAAAGCTACTAGGTCTGGAGCAATTTCTCTCATTTTTTCAGGAGTATTTAATTTCCATTCTTCCTTAATCTCTTTAAGCTTTCTATTTGCCTGCTGGCCTCTCAAAGATGTAATGGCCCAATAAGTAAATTCTGTAATTTGGCAACTATAACTACACGATGAATCATCATAAGTATAATATGAACCCTGAGGGTATCTTCTTTGGCTTTTTTCAAAATAACCCCCTCTTGCCTGATCCATTAATTTAGCAATATATGAATCCTTATGTTGACCAAATTGATCATAATAGAATTGAGCATATCCTGCGTGCGTTACTAAATGCAAAGCCTCTTCAATCGTTGGATCCCAACCTTTGCCAGTATTCATTTCGTTAGTAAAAACTGCGAGGAATGTTCCAAACTGCTCTATGCATTCATCAAATCCAACATAATCTCTTTCATCTTCAAGTGGAAAACATACTTCCTCAATGTAATCCATGTTATCTTCATAAAAAGCCTCTACAAACTCATCTTCCTCTCTTTCACTTCTAAAAATAACATAAACACTTCCACTTTTCACAAGAGTATCAACTACATCTTGATTATCAACTAATCCGTCTTGATCATAATCAAGTATTTTATCCATGACTGAAGTTGCGTGATCTAAAAGAATTTGTTTAACACCTGGCATAGCACAAATTTCTACACCAAAACTATTATCTACTTTCATCTCATCTATATCTGGACATTTTGCAAATGCAGAAGTTGTTATCATAAAAAACATAAAAGTTATAAAATATCTCATTCTATAAATTCCTTAAATATAATTATTAATAAGAAGCGTATTAAAAGATAGCTTATATTTTTCTAGCAATCGAATCAAATGCTTTTGATGTTAGTAGTCTTTTTAAAATCATTATTATTTTTGTTGCTAATGTTACGCGATATCTATTATGTGGATTCTTTGAAGTACATGCATGGATTACCGCCTTACTAACAGCACTTGGCATTAGTTCGAATCTATCCATTGGAGGATCTACTTGTTCTAATCTTGGAATTAAATATTTTTCATAGATAGATCCGTTAGGAGAATCTTTCCATTTTATTGATTTTTTAAAGTGTGGGTATGAATTTTCTCTTATTTTAGTTCTTATTGGACCAGGTTCTATTAAAATAACCTTAATACCTGTATCATATAATTCTAATCTCAAGGTATCCGTTAAACCCTCTAAAGCAAATTTAGTAGCGTTATAAGCACCTCGATACCTTAGAGCGGCAAAACCTAGTACTGATGAATTTTGTATTATTCTTCCAAAACCTTGTTTCCTCATTATAGGAATTGCCTCTTTTGTTAATAAATGCCAACCAAAAAAGTTCGCTTCAAATATTTTTCGTAAAGAATCCACAGGAATATCCTCTACAGCTCCTGGCATCGCATAAGCTCCATTGTTAAACAAAACATCTAACCTGCCATTCAGTTTTTTTAATGCTATTTTCAGACCAGATTGAATAGTCTCTTCTTTTTCATAATCTATAACAACACTTTTAATTCCATAATTTTCTTGAATAAAGATCGAATCTTTTTTCTTTCTACAAGCCGCAACAACATCCCATCCTAAATCATGCATATCCCTTGCTACACATAGCCCTATACCACTTGAACAACCAGTTATTAAAATACTATTTCTAGTAAATGATTTCATATATCACCAAAATAAAATTATAAATAAATATCTAATATAAAGGGTTTTTAAAATTTTATGAAAGAAAAATTAACTTAGATCATTACAATAATAATAATTATAGAAACTTAATTAAAAATTTTATTAATTATTTATCAACTATTTCAATTTAAAAAAAACTGAAAGTGTGGTTTTTTTAATCACTTGACTATTTTTTAGTCACTAATTACACTTTTACATAGTGATTCTATCATGGATAATTTTTTCTTATGATAGTTTTAAAAAATGGGAGAAGTAATGACAGCATTATTAGACAAATTAAAAGGAACTCTATCAAGTGCTCTTGAAATGGTTCTTTGGCTTGTTTCACTAATGACCTTACTCCAAGTTTTATTTGGCGATAGTTTCGTCATGTTCTTCGGAATAGATATTCTTGGAAACATCGGTAGTTTAGTAACACAGTTTGGTAACGAAGGGCTTGTTGGCATAATTGCTGCAGGAGTCGTTGCATATCTTATTGTGCGTAAATAAGTTGGATTGCTAATTTTTTCGGTTTATGGTGCACTGCTAATTAAATCTTGTGTGCTATAATATTTTGCTTAACTTTTTTAAAAAACTAATGGGAGAATAAAATGTTATCATCTTTAACAAGTATGCTGAAAAGCGGTATTGACGTTGCTTTAGTTGTTGTAGGCTTAGGAGTAGTTTTACAAATTCTATTTCCTGATGCTCTTGCATTTATTAACGCAAACGTTGCAGGCAACCTAATTGATCTTATTAATCAATTCTCAGGTGCAGGACTGATTGGTGTAATCGCAGCTTTAATAGTTATGAACACACTAAAATAATTTTTTTTATTGAATAGTAAAAAGCCAAGTCTTTAATTAGACTTGGCTTTTTTATTATTTAGATTACTATTTTATTCATTTGTATTAGTTAATTCTAGAAATATATCCTCTAAATCAGCTTCCTTTGTTATTATATCTCTAATATTAATTTTTTTATCCTGTAATTGAGCCAAAATATAATTAAAGTCTATTTTTGTGGGCTGATAAATTATGTTCAAAATATTTTCTTCGTCTAGCGTAACTTCGGTTACCCCATCTAAAGATGGGCAAACATTTAAAGATTCTTCCGTTTTTATCAATACTTGTTTTCTATCTAAACTATTTATTAGATCTTTGGTAGGAGCATCTGCAACTACTTTTCCATGATTTATAATACCAATTCTATCACATAAAGATTGTGCCTCTTCTAAATAATGCGTTGTTAAAAGTATTGTAGTTCCCTCCTTATTTAATTTTTTAACGTATTCCCACAACTGATGT
This sequence comes from Rhodobiaceae bacterium, assembly GCA_018651345.1. Lineage (GTDB taxonomy): Bacteria > Pseudomonadota > Alphaproteobacteria > Rhizobiales > TMED25 > CAJIYR01. Next base: position 36,437 of record JABIEF010000067.1, on the reverse strand, counting down.
CTTAATTCAATATCAACGCCAGCTGTTGGTTCATCAAGAACCAAAACAGGTGGCTTATGTGTCATTGCCTTAGCTAATAATAATCTTCTTCTCATTCCCCCAGATAATGAACGAGCGTATGCATGCGCTTGATCTTCTAACCTTAAAGTCTTTAATAATTCCATTGAATGTCTTTCATTTTTAGGTCCCCCATACAAACCTGCCTGTGTCTCTAAAACTTCAATGGGAGTAAAAAATGGATCTAAATTCAATTCTTGCGGAACTATGCCAATTGCAGATCTTGCATTTCTGGGATTCTTTTCAATATCATAACCCCAAATCTTAGCCATCCCTGAGGTTTTTAAAACAAGATTACCTAATATATTTATAAATGTAGATTTCCCAGCCCCGTTAGGTCCTAACAAACCATATATCTGACCGTGTTCTATCTCAATACTTACATCTTTTAAAGCATGTTTATTTGTAGAAGATTTCTTATTACGATAAGTCTTATTTAATAATTTTGTTTCAATTGCGAATTTTGTTTGATAGCTAGTCATGCCAACCTTTATAAAATGATTTTTAATTTGTAATTTAATTCACTCATAGTAGTCTATAAATTATAATAGAAAATATACTATTTCATGATTCTGAATAATAATCTAATAATAAAAAGGGTTTAATTTTTTTTAATAAAATAATAATTGAGGATAGAACAATAAAAGAAATAGCAGTAATTAATGAAAAAACATTAAACTCTGATTCAAGAGTGTATCTAATAGACGGATCGACTTTTATATTTCGTGCATACTTTGCCATGTATAAGGCGGCTCAAGCGCGTGGCAATAATTTTACTCATTCAGACGGAACACCAACAGGAGCTGTAATGGCATTCTGTAACATGATGTGGAAACTGATAAATAATGGAATAGATGGCGTATTTCCAACCCATACTGCGGTTATATTTGACCCCAAAGGCAACACATTCAGAAATGAAATATATCCAAAATATAAAGCAAACAGAGAATCTGCTCCAGAGGATCTTATTCCTCAATTTCCTTTAATACATGATGCAATACGAGCTTTTAATTTAGAACCTATAGTTCAAGAAAACTTTGAAGCTGATGACCTAATAGCTACATATGCAAAAATTGCCGACAGTCGCAATGCAAATGTAACAATTATATCTGGTGACAAAGATTTAATGCAATTGGTTAACGATAAAATTAAAATGTATGATCCGATGCCTGGAAATGAAAGGTTTATTGATAAGGAAGCGGTTAAAAGTAAATTTGGTGTGATGCCAGATAGAGTCGTTGACGTCCAAGCATTGGCTGGAGATTCAACAGACAACATACCTGGAGTTCCTGGTATAGGGGTCAAAATTGCAGCTGAATTAATTAATGAATATGGATCTCTTATAGAAGTTTTAGAAAATTCAGAAAAAGTTAAGCAAAATAAAAGGCGTGAAAATCTAATAGAATATGCTGATAATGCAAGGATTTCTTACAAGTTAGCACTACTTCGACAAGATGTTCCCATTGAAATAAAACTAGAGAAACTAGTATCATTAGATATAGATCCGGAAAAACTAATAAATTTTTCAAATAAATTAGAGTTAACAAATTTTAGCGAAAAAGTAAGTAGAAAGTATAATATTGATAATAATGCTGAAAAATATCTTAAAGAAAAAGCTTTAACTAACACAACTACGAACCAAAGTCCTTCAAGTATTGCTGATGAAATTTTAAAAATCCCATTCGATAATCAAAAATATATAATTATTAGAGAGGAGAAAGAATTAGAGGATTATGTAAAAAAAATAAAAAATTCAGGAATGATGTCAATAAATATAGAAACCTCTTCTCAAGATTTATTAACAACAGAAATCGTAGGCCTGTCATTGTCATATAAAGTTGGGGACTCTGCATATATTCCCCTAAATCATATATCAACAGATTTAGTATTTGATTTAAAAGCAGACGATCAAATCAAAGAAAAAACTACATTAAGAATACTAAAGGAAATAATTCAAGATAATTCAATATTGAAAATTGGTCATAACATTAAAAATGCATTTATTTTACTATCAGAGAAAAATATAAAAATTAATACCTTAGACGATATAATGCTTATGTCTTATGTGCTCAATAGTGGAACCGAAATGCACAACTTAACTGACTTAGCAAAAAAATATTTAGATTTTAGTATCGCCAACGAAAAAGACCTAGTTGGATCAGGAAAATCAAGTATTTCTTTTAATAAATTATCTATAGAAAACTTGTCTACTTACTCAAATCAAAAAACTGATTCTATAATACGTTTGTGGAAAATTTTAAACAATCAACTATTCGTAGAAAAAATGATACCTATATACGATACATTGGAGAAACCATTAATTCCTATATTATCTCAAATGTATATTTCTGGAATACTAGTAAACCAAAGCATCCTTAAAGAATTATCAGAAAAATTTACTCTATCGATTAAAAAATTAGAAAATTCTATTTTTCTAATAGCTGGAGAAGAATTTAATATAGGAAGCCCAAAACAGCTAGGAGAAATTTTATTTCAAAAAATGAACTTAGATGGAGGGAAGAAAACAAAAACAGGATCATGGGCAACTGGTGCCGATATTTTAGAAAATATTTCTTTATTAGGACACTCTATTGCAAGTCATGTGTTAGAATGGAGGCAATTATCAAAACTTAAGACTACATACACAGATGCCCTACCAAAATATATTAATAATAAAACAAATAGATTACATACTTCTTTTGCATTAGCCTCAACATCAACAGGAAGGCTGTCGTCATCGAACCCTAATCTTCAGAACATTCCAATAAGAACCAAAGAAGGCAGGCTAATTAGATCAGCATTTATATCAAAAAGTAAAAATTCTCTAATATCTGCAGATTACAGTCAAATTGAATTAAGAATCCTAGCGCATATTGCCAATATACCGGCATTAAAAAAAGCCTTCGCAGATGATTTAGATATTCATGCAATCACGGCATCAGAAATATTCAATATTCCAATAGAGAACATGGATCCCGATACCAGACAAAAAGCAAAAGCTATAAATTTCGGGATAATATATGGAATTTCAGCATTTGGGCTAGCCAATCAATTATCTATATCAAGAATAGAATCACAAAAATATATTGAAAATTATTTTAAGAAATTCCCTGGAATACAAGATTACATGGAAAAGACTAAAGAATCTGTACATCAGTATGGTTTCGTTGAAACGATATTTGGTAGAAAATGTCATTATCAAGATATTAATTCAAAAAATCATGCTATTCGATCTTTTACGGAAAGAGCAGCAATTAATGCACCAATTCAAGGATCTGCTGCTGATATCATTAGAAGGGCTATGATTAATATAAACAATACTTTTCTTGATAAAAATATTAGCACAAAGATGCTTTTGTCAGTTCATGATGAAATAATATTCGAAGCTCCTGACAATGAGGTGGAAGAAGTAAAAAAAATAATAAAAAATACAATGGAAGCTGCAGCAGAACCAATAATAAAATTATCAGTTCCAATTAAAGTTGATATAAAAGTATCAAATAACTGGGATGAAGCTCATTAAAACATATTCATCTTCTACAAAGATGACGGACCAGAAGAAACAACAGATTCATCAACTGCATCCTCGAATTTCTTAAAATTCTTATTAAACATTCCTACCAGCTCTTTGGAGTAGGAATCAAAAGAATCCTTATCGATCCATGTCTCTCTTGGATTCAGATAACTTGTATCACCATTTATAGAAACAGGAACATCAAATCCAAAATATTGATCTTTTCTCATTTCCGTTTTATCTAAATTTCCAGACAAGGCAGCTTTAAGCAAGCTACGAGTTAATGCAATTGGCATTCTACTTCCAATGCCGGCAGGACCTCCACTCCATCCAGTATTGATCAGCCAAAATTTAACTTTATATTTTTCCATTTTTTGTTTCAAAAGGTCTCCATATACTTTTGGATGCCTTGGCAAGAATGGAGCTGCAAAACAAGTAGAAAAAGTAGCTACAGGATCTATAACACCTTTTTCAGTACCTGCTACTTTAGCAGTATATCCAGATAGGAAATGATATACCGCTTCATCTGGAGTTAAACGAGCGATAGGAGGTATGACACCAAATGCATCGCAGGTTAATAATATAACAGTCTTCGGATGTCCAGCAACTCCACTTTTTGATACATTTCCAACAAAACTCATCGGGAAAGCAGCCCTTGTATTTTCAGTTAATGATCCATCATTAAAATTTAATTCTCTACTCTCTTCATCAACTACGACATTTTCTAGAACAGAACTGAATTGTCTGACTGCATTATATATTTGAGGTTCAGCCTGCTTAGATAAATTAATAGCTTTTGCGTACGAACCATCCTCAAAATTAAAAATCCCTTCATCAGTCCAACCATGTTCATCGTCACCAACCAATACCCTTTTAGGATCGGCAGAAAGTGTAGTTTTACCAGTACCCGATAAACCAAAAAATAAAGCCGCATCACTCCCGTCATTATTACTATTAGCAGAACAATGCATTGGAAATATACCTTTTGCTGGTAATGTATAATTTAAATAAGTAAAAACAGATTTTTTAATTTCACCTGCATAATAGGTGCCTGCAATTAAAATTTTTCCTCCTAAAAAGTCACAAGCTATTGTAGTTTCTGTTCTAACCCCATACTTTTTTGGATCAGTATTAAAACTTGGTAAATCAATAATAGTAAGGTCAGGGGTAAAATTATCCAATTCTTTTCTTGGAGGCAATATTAATAGATGCTGAATAAACAATGCTTGCCATGCAAATTCTGTAATAACTCGAACTTTAATTCTTTCCTTCAAGTCAGCCCCAGCATATAAATCCTGGATAAATAATTCCTTACCTGCCATATGCTCGTTCATATCAGAGTCTAACAATTCAAAATTTTCTCTTGTAATTTTTGCATTATTATCCCACCAAATTTCATTCTCTGTGTTAGCATCACAAATGATATGCTTGTCTTTTGGAGATCTCCCAGTATGTTGTCCCGTTTCAACAGAAAAAGATCCGTCTACAGTCAACAGGCCTTCTGCTCTCATCGAAGCTATCTGTATTAATTCTGCTGCCGAATTATTTGTATATACTCTATTGACCTTTGAATTGATGTCTGAAGAATTCACTTATCCGTCCCCCTAAAAATATGAATTTAAATAATATTTGCTATTAGACTTAATTTTAACATAATAGATTATTATATATATAACTTGATACAATAACTAGCAATAAATTGGATTATATAATGGTAAAAATTGCTCTAGTAGATGATGATAAAAATATACTTGTATCGCTTAAAATGGTATTAGAATCAGAAGGTTACATTATTAATACCTACCCAGATGGTGTCGCAGCACTAGAGGGTATAAAAAATAACCCTGTCGATATAGCCCTTCTTGACATTAAAATGCCTAGAATGGATGGGATGGAACTATTCAGAAAATTAAGAGAATTTAATAATCTACCTGTAATTTTTCTTACATCAAAAGGTGATGAAATAGACCAAATTTTTGGATTTAAAATGGGAGCAGACGACTATATATGCAAACCTTTCTCACAAAAAGTTTTATTGGAACGCATAAAAGCAATATTAAGAAGAATTACCTCGAACAAACCTTTTCAGAAATCTCTAATCGAAGATGGCATTATAAGCTGTGGGCCTCTTGTTCTTAATTCTAAATTGCATACCTGTCTTTGGAAAGGTAATGATATTCCGCTTACATCAACGGAATTTCTTTTAATGAAATCTTTATTAAATCGACCCGGTGCAGTAAAATCTAGAGATCAATTAATGGACGAAGCTTATAAAGAAAATATATACCTAGATGACAGAACGATTGATAGTCATATTAAAAGAATTAGAAAAAAATTTAAACTCTTAAATTCTGGCTTTAATACCATCCAAACAATTTATGGAGTGGGCTACAAAATAAGAACAGATGAACAATAAATAGTATTTTTAATATAAGTAATTTAGAAAATGAGTATATTTTTATAAAGAGATTTTAAAGTGAAATTAGCCCCTATTTACAATAAATTATTTTCTAGTCTTACAAAAAGAATAATAACTCTAAACTTATTTGCTCTAATAATATTATTGTGTGGGATTATATCTATAAATCAATTCAAAGAAGGTCTTATAGAAGCAAAAATAGAAAGCTTGCTTACACAAGGACAAATCATAGCTGGCGCTATATCAACAAGTGCCTCTATCTCATCAAAAATTAGTTATTATTACTTAGATGAAAATAAAAAAAATAAGAACTCAAAAGTTATAAAATATAGAACTTACCAAATCGATCCCGAGTTAGCTTTACCAATTATTACAAAACTAATTGATCCGAATAAGATGCGTACAATAATACACAATAATAAAAAAGAAATAATTTTAGATTCAATAAATTTATTTACAAAAGGTCAGATTAAAAAATACGATGTACCATTGATTGAAAATAGAGCAATTTATTATAGAATTTACAATACTATTAAAAATACAAACTTATTTAAAAAGTTAAATCCTAATATTGAATCTAATAATGACTATAACTCAGTTTTTAACGCTTTAAATGGAAAATTAGTTTCATTAGTTAGTAAAAATGAAATAAACGAATCGGTTGTAATAGTTGCAGTACCAATAAAGAAATTTCAATCAACACTGGGAATTCTAATTTTAACAACACAGGGAGGGGATATAGATAAGATTGTTGATTCTGAAAGAAAAGCTATCTTCAGAGTCTTCTTAGTTGCAGCTTTTGTAACAATTATTCTTTCTTTAATGTTATCTTATACCATTGGAAAACCAGTTCGACAATTAGCAGATGCAGCAGATAATGTTAAGAAAGATATAACCTATAAAAAGGGGATACCTGATTTCTCACATAGAAATGATGAGATAGGAGATTTATCGATAGCCTTACAAGAAATGACAAAAAGTTTATACGATAGAATAGAGGCAATTGAAAATTTCTCTGCTGACGTATCTCATGAACTTAAGAATCCCCTAACATCACTGCGAAGTGCCATTGAAGCATTCAAAATTGTAAAGAGCACAAAAGAAAGAAAGAAACTAATTGATATAATTCAATCTGATATTAATAGAATAGATAGGTTAATCACAGATATATCATCTGCCTCTAGATTAGACGCAGAGCTATCCTTAGAACACAGAATTCCATTTAATTTAGTAAAATTAATAAGGGATTTAATTGAAGATGAGAATAGGAAAAACAAATATAATCAATTCCAACTTTATACCTCCACAGATGAGCCAGAAGAAAGAATGATTATTAATGGTCATGAAAATAGGGTGCGTCAAGTTTTTGTAAATTTATTTGACAATGCAAAGTCTTTCTCTAAAAAAAATGATCCTATTAAAATAACAATAAATAATAATAAAGATTTTATAAGAATATCAATAAAAGATAATGGTCCAGGAATCAAAGGTTCGGATATAAATAAAATATTTGATAGATTTTATACTGATCGACCAGATGATAAAATATTTGGCACGCACTCTGGCCTTGGGTTATCAATAGCTAAGCAAATAATACAATCGCATGGTGGAGAAATAACTGTTTTAAATAATTCTACTCTAGAGAAAAAAACTGGAGGTGCTATATTTACAATCACAATTAAAAGATATTTAATAAAACAAAAGGACTAATTTATGATTGGAATAGTTATAGTATCGCATGGCAATCTTGCGGGAGAATCACTAAAAATCCTAGAACACATAGTTGGAAAGCAAAAAAATATTGAAACAATATCTATTCAATCAAATGATTCAATTAAGGAAAGAAGATTCGACCTCTTAAAGTCAATTGAAAATGTTGATACTGGAAATGGAGTAATTATTTTATCTGACATGTTTGGAGGAACCCCCTCTAATTTAGCAATATCAGCACTAAAAAAGTCAAAAATTGAGGTAATTGCAGGGTTTAACTTACCAATGCTTATTACATTGGCAAGCGAAAGAGAGAAAAATACCCTAGATATTGTAGTTAAAAATGCTCAAGATGCAGGAAGAAAATATATTACAATTGCTAGTCAGGTTCTTGATGAAGAGTAGCCAACTTAAAAAAATAGTTCAGATAACAAATGAGAAAGGCCTACACGCTAGGGCGTCAGCGGAATTTGTTAAAACTGCATTAAAATATAAATCAATTATAGAAGTTTGCAAAAATAATGAAACCGTGATAGGCACATCAATTATGGAATTATTAATGTTAGGCGCTAGCAAGGGTTCTTATATTACCATAAAAGCAAAAGGAGAGGATGCCAAAGAGGCATTAAAAGAACTTACAAAACTAGTTACATCTTCATTCTATGAAGGAGGATAAACTAATCCAAATAATTTTTTAACAAAAAATATACTACTAAGAGAAATACAATGACACAAAAAAATGATTATATAATTCATGATATAGATTTAGCTGATTTCGGAAGAAAAGAAATTGAGATTGCTGAAATTGAAATGCCAGGCTTAATGTCAATAAGAAAAGAATTCTCATCTTCTGAACCTCTAAAAGGAGCGAGAATAGCTGGTTGTTTACACATGACTATTCAAACAGCTGTATTAATTGAAACGTTAGCAGAACTTGGAGCTGATATCCGTTGGGCATCTTGCAATATATTTTCTACCCAAGATCATGCTGCGGCAGCAATTGCAAAAAAAAATATACCTATATTTGCATTTAAAGACGAAACTTTAGAACAATATTGGGAATATGTAGACAAGATATTTGATTGGCCTGATAATAATGGTCCAAATATGATACTTGACGACGGAGGAGATGCAACAATATATGTAATTTTAGGAGCTGATGCTGAGCATAATATCAATGTACTAGACAATCCAAAGAATGAAGAAGAGATAGTTCTATTCGCGCAAATAAAGAAAAGGTTAGAAAAGACTCCTGGTTGGTTTAATAAAATACTGAAAAATATAAAAGGCGTAACAGAAGAAACTACTACAGGAGTTAATCGTCTCCATCAAATGGATGAAGAAGGCAGGCTACCTTTTGGTGCTATCAATGTTAATAATTCTGTAACAAAATCAAAATTTGATAATTTATATGGCTGTCGCGAAAGTTTAGTTGACGGAATAAGAAGAGCAACAGACGTAATGATTGCCGGGAAAATAGTCGTTGTAGCTGGTTATGGTGATGTTGGAAAAGGATCATCAGAAGCATTGAGGGCATCAGGTGCAAGAGTATTAATCACAGAAATTGACCCTATCTGTGCTCTCCAAGCGGCCCTTGAAGGCTTTGAAGTTGTTACAATGGAAGATGCTGTAGCAAAAGCTGATATATTCGTTACGGCTACAGGCAATAAAGATATTATTACACTCAGTCACATGAGAGCAATGAAAGATAGGGCTATAGTGTGTAATATAGGACACTTTGATGCAGAAATTCAAATATCTCACTTAAAAAATTTGAAGTGGAACAATATAAAACCACAAGTTGATGAAATTGAATTTCCAGATGGCAAAAAAATAATAGTCCTAGCAGAGGGGAGGCTTGTTAATCTTGGTTGTGCAACTGGCCATCCTAGTTTTATAATGAGTGCTTCCTTCACAAATCAAGTTCTTGCTCAAATAGAATTATGGAGTAAACCGGCTCAATATAAAAGTGGTGTCTACATGTTACCAAAATTACTTGACGAAAAGGTTGCTTCCTTGCACCTAGAAAAATTAGGTGTAAAATTAACTAAACTATCGGAAGAGCAAGGCGATTATCTTGGTATTTCAGAGAATGGCCCCTATAAACCAGACCACTATAGATACTGATTTATCCATATAAATTTTTATTTTTAATTACCGATACTATTAGAAATAAATGTAAACTTTATAAGATTTAGTGATATATTTATTTCACAAATATGAATGATTATTTCAAATATAAAGTGTTAGTAAAATGCTCGAATCTATTCATTTAAATAATTCAGCAAATGAAGGGAGTTTAATATTTCTTATTCTCTCTATATCCTTATTTATCTCAATATCAATAATTGTTGTATTCTTTTATTTATCTAGCATTAAATCATTAAGTAAGAATAGAATAGAAATTAAAAATAAACACAAAAAATTAGACTCATTCTATATAAAAATTTTGAGTTATATTCAGCGTTTCAAATTTCCAACAATAGAACTCAATGTAATTTTTTTTATATGGAATATATTCATAGTTAAGAAAGATTTGTATGGCCTTCCTTTAGTCATGTGGATCACAGATAAAGACAATAAATTACGTGCAATTAATAAAACCTATGCAGAAATATTAAATATAGAAGATAAAAGATACATTATTAGAAATAATATTCAAATAATTCAAAAGAATGAATTAGATAAAATAATAACTAAAAAAATTAAATTAAAAACTATAGTCAATGGATCAAGATATATTTATGAAGTTACAAAATTTATTAGATCTAACAAAAATTATTATATCGCCATAGATATAACTAATCGTGAAGCTCAATCTGAAATATTAAGTAAACAAATATTAGCTCATCAACACCTTCTAGATAAAATAACAACAGCAGTAGCAATTTTTTCTCAAGACAAAAAATTAAATTTTTATAATGAAGCGTATGTGAAACTATGGAAAATGGATGAAGAGTGGCTTCAAAGTAATCCTTCGGATATAGAAATACTTGATTATTTACGTAATAAAAATCAAATACCAGAACAAATTAATTATAAAAAATGGAGATTGGATTACCTAAAAATTTATGAATTAGATAATAATTCCGAAGAATGGTGGCATACGCCTGATGGCAAATCAATTAGATTACTAAAGCAACCAAACCCTATTGGAGGTGTTACTTATTTATATGAAAACTTGACAGAAAAATTGAATCTACAGAGCGATTATAATACATTACATGGCATACAGAAGCAGACAATCGAAAACCTATATGAAGGTATAGCTTTATTTGGAACAGATGGAAAATTAAAATTATACAACCCCTCGTTCGCAAAATTATGGAATATAGAAACAAATTATTTAGAACAAGAGCCCCATATAGAAAATATTATAGATATCCTAGAAGAAAATGGTGTCAACAAAGGTTTATGGTCTAATATATACAATAATATTATTTCTTCTGAAAATGAAAGGGTCTCAGTAGCTGGAGAAATTAAAGTAGATGATAATAAAATTATAAACTACAGAAGTGTAATATTGCCGGATAGCGCCGTGCTTTATAGCTTCAATGATATTACAGATGAATCAAGGGTAGAGAATGCGTTAAAAGAAAGAAATAAAGCGTTAATTGAAGCAAATAATATTAAGAACACATTCATGGGACATATCTCATATGAACTTAGAGTTCCCCTTACAAATATAATGGGTTTTTCAGAAATACTCAGCAATCAAAATTTTGGTAAAATAAATAAGAAACAAGCTGATTATCTACATGATATTCAGATTTCAAGCAAAGAATTACATTCATTAATTGATGATATACTTGATCTAACTGCTGCAGATTCTGGAACACTAAAATTAAATTATGAACATATTAGTATTCAAGAATCATTAGATAAAATCAGATCAGATATCCAATCTACGTTAGAATTTATGGGAATTAAGATTATTTTTAGTATAGATAACCCTATGCAAAAAATAGAAATAGATAAATATTGCTTTGAAAAAATAATTAAAAATTTACTTACTAGTGCAATAGGAAACTCTTTTGTAAAGAATAAAATTGAATTGAAAATCTATAAGAAAAATAGGTTCATTGAAATAGTAACTTACGGTCGATGGCAAGAAATGAATACACTAATAGATCCAATATCTAAAAAAACTAATAATAATGAATTCACAGCTACTGGAATCAGATTATCGATAATTAAAAGATTTGTTGAGATTCATAATGGAGAGATATCTATTATGAATAATACTAAAAATGATTCTGGAATTAAAATTAAATTACCAATTAAAAAACAAACTAATTTATAAATATAATTGATATGAAAAATAAATTTTTAATAAATAGTCTAAAGGAAACAGAAGCACTGGCAAAAGAAGTCTCGCTAATCATACAAAAAGGAGACTTTATATCACTTATTGGTCCACTTGGTTCAGGAAAAACAACCTTAACTAAATATATTATAAATAACATTTGCGGAGATAGCCAAGAAGTAACGAGTCCAACATTTACTCTATCACAGACTTATCTAGCCAAAAGATCTCCTATAACACATTACGATTTATATAGAATAGAGGATTATTCTGATCTCGAAGAGATTGGTTTTAGCGAAACCTTAGAAGAAGGCATCGTAATTATAGAATGGGCAGATAAATTCTCAAATAAACTTCCTAAGAATAGACTTCAAATTCAAATTGAAGATGACGAGGGAAATAATAGGATTGCTCATATAAAAGGTTATGGAAGCTGGGATCAAAGATTAGAAAGGAATATTCATTTAAATAATTTTATTAACCAGTGTAATTTAGAAATAATAGATAAAAGTTGGATGCAAGGCGATGCATCAGAAAGATCCTATCAGCGAATTATTACCCCAGATAAATCTTATGTCATTATGAATCATAATCAAAAAAAGACCAAAGAAAATCCTACAAAATTAGCGGAAAATTTTGAAGCCTTTATTTTAATTAATTATCATCTAGAAAGCTTAGGTATAAAGGTTCCTAAGATTTTCGAAGTAGACACAAAAAATTCTTTCTTATTATTAGAAGACTTAGGGAATATTCAATATAGTGAAATAAATCTAAACAGCGATAATATATTTGATTATTATGTTCCTGCCCTAGAATCATTAATTTTAATCCAAGATTCGCAACATAAAAAAAATTTAGAGTATGGTGGGATGAGACACACATTAAACTCATATGATAATAATATTTATTTAGAAGAACTTAAGCTATTAGTAAATTGGTACTGGCCTTACAAAAAAAGTACTTTATGCGAGATTGATGTTTATAATGAATATATTGATATTTGGGAAGCGCTGCTAAGTAAAATTTCACATTCTTCAACATTAACTCTTCGAGATTTTCATTCGCCAAATTTACTTTGGATAGATACTGAAAATGGATTAAGAAGATGCGGAATTATCGATTTTCAGGATGCTTTAATTGGTCATCCATTGTATGATTTAGTATCACTAACTCAAGATGCCAGGATTAATATTAGCAGTGAGTTAGAAATACAAATATTAAATTATTATATCGAATTAAAATACCCTGAGATATCAGAAGATTTAAGAATAGCTTTGTTTCAGGATTATCACATTATTGCCACTCAAAGATGTTTCAAAATACTTGGTGTATTTGCAAGACTTGCGATGTCTGCTAATAGACCTGAATACTTATTGCATATTCCTAGAATTATAGGATACATTGATAGAAATTTTGAAAATCAAGTATTAAAAGACCTTAGTGGATGGTTTAAAAAAAATTTTAAGGAAGAGAAATAATGTTTAAATGCTTTTTTCCAAGGCCTTTACTATTTTTTACATCTGGTACTATTTGGATTTCATTATGTACAATAATATGGTTCACCTTAGCAAAATCTTTTGTGGAATACATAGGATTTGATTTTTCTAAATCAGAAGAACCTATTATAGGATTGAGATACTTTATAACAACAGAATTTATATTCTTTTACATATATTATGCATTATCTACATTATTTTTCTTTTATTTCTGGCATAAATTTTCATCCCATAAATGGCAATATTGGTCAATATTAGGATCGTCTTTTATATTATTTACAACTTATTTTAATGTTCAAGTTATGGTTGCAATAAATAATTGGAGAAGGCCTTTCTTTGACTCAGTGCAAAACGCCCTAACTGGACAAGAAACAGTTTTAGCATCAGATTTATATCAATTAATCTTCATTTTTGCAGAAATTGCCTTCTTATCACTTACCGTTTTTGTTATCACAAGATTCTTCGTCAGCCATTACATATTCAGATGGAGAACAGCTATGAATTTTTACTATACAGAATACTGGAAAAAATTAAGACACGTAGAAGGTGCTGCACAAAGAGTTCAAGAAGATACAATGAGATTTGCAAGTATAATGGAGGGTCTAGGGGTATCAATTGTTGACTCTATTATGACACTGATTGCATTTTTACCAGTTTTATTAACTCTTTCGGAATATGTAAACATAGTACCGATATTTGGTGAAATATCAGCTCCACTAGTCAATGCAGCAATCTTTTGGTCATTATTTGGGACTGTTTTTTTGGCTATAGTTGGAATCAAACTACCAGGACTTGAATTTCGCAACCAAAAAGTTGAAGCTTCCTTAAGAAAAGAATTAGTTTATGGAGAAGACAATGCGGATAGGGCTAATCCAGCAACAATTTATGAATTATTTGATAATGTTAGAAAAAATTACTTTAGACTGTACTTTCATTATTTATATTTTAATATTGCTAGAAGTTTTTATATTCAAGCGGATAATATATTTTCCTATTTAATTCTGATTCCAACAATTGTTGCTGGGAAAATTACTTTTGGTATATTGCAGCAAATATTAACAGCGTTTAGCCAGGTATCAAATTCTTTTCAATATATTGTCAATGCCTGGCCTACAATTATTGAATTAATATCAATATTCAAACGTCTACATACATTTGAACAGCAAATTAAAATTGATAACTCAGCTAGTGTTGAAATTCCAAAAATATTACAAGATTAACTATGAACAATAATAAAAATCAAATAGAGCAAGCATTTATTTTAGCAGCAGGTTATGGAAAGAGATTATTACCTCTAACGAAGCATTACCCAAAACCATTAATAAAATTAAAGAACAAACCTTTAATAGACCATCTTATAGACCCATTACATGAAATAAATATAAAAAAAATATTTATTAATACACATTATTTATCAGAAAAGTTGATTGAACATTTAAATAAAAGAACTGATTATAAAATATTTATATCACAAGAAAATAATGGAATTCTTGATACTGGAGGTGGAATAAAACAGGCCCTAGGAAGTAAATTAGATCAACCAATTTATATAATAAATTGCGATGCCATGTTATTTGATAACTTCATACCAATGTTGAATAAGTTAAGAGAAAACTTTGATCAAAAAAGAATGGACTTCTTATTAGCCCTTTCTACTGTTGATGAAGCTATTGGTTATAGCGGTATTGGTGATTTTCATTTAACTGCAAATAAAATGGTTGAGAGGTTTGATAAAAATCAAAATAAAGTACCTTTTGTCAATATAGGCATATCTATTATGCAACCAAAAATTCTTAAAAAGATAGAAAAGAGAATATTTTCATTAAATGAAGCTTGGGATATATCTATAAAAAATAAGAGATGCTTTGGAATAGAAAATAATCTAAAATGGGTGCATACTGGTACTAAAGAAGCCTTAGAAATTGCAGAAAATATGTTATAATTATTTATAGGATGAAAAATGAACTTTGTATTTTATGATCTAGAAACATCAGGCAGGAATGCAATTTGGGACCAAATAATTCAAATAGGGGCTATTCTTGTAAATGAAAATTTCGAAGAAGTAGATAGATATGAATCGAGATGTTCTTTAAGACCTGGTCTTATTCCAGAACCCGGTGCTCTAATTGTAAATAAAACAACTCCATTAATGTTAAAGAATTCAAATCTATCACATTTTAAATTAATCAACGAAATGAAAGATGTTTTTATAAAATGGTCTCCTGCAATATTTATTGGATATAATTCAATAAGTTTTGATGAGGAATTTGTTAGGAACGCTCTTTTTCAAAATTTAAGGCCACCTTATCTAACTAATACACAAGGTAATCAAAGAGCTGACGTCCTAGGCATAGCCAGGTCTTCAAACTTATATTATCCAAACTGTATTAAAACTCCATTAAGTGAGAAAGGGAATCCTGTCTTTAAGTTAGATCAAATAGCTCCGTTGAATGGAATCGGTCACGACGATGCTCATGACGCCATGGCAGATGTAGAAGCCACAATAGCAATTGCAAAAATAGTTTCAGAAAAAATACCTGAATTATGGAAAAAAAGTCTTATAACCTCTTCAAAAAATGAGACAAACTTATTGGTCGAGAAGAGTAATTTTTTCTGCTTTAGTGAATTCTATTATGGCAAAGCCTATCCATATGTGGCAAGTTTTATATGCTATCATCCAAAGTACCATTATCCACAGTGCTTTGATTTAAAGAATGATCCTGAAGACTTTATTCATTTAACGAAAGATGAGCTGAAGGTACAAATAAATAAAAGTCCTAAATTTTTACGCAGTATAAAAAATAATAAAAATCCAATTATTATGGATAAAACCTACGCTGAAAATTTTCCTGCTTATGAAAAAATAGGGTTTAAAATCCTAATGGAAAGGTCTAGTAAAATAAAGTCTAATCCGGAATTTATAAATAAGATAATAAGTATATTAACTGATCAATCTGACAATAATGATTCAGAAGACTCGCAAATAGATATCCTAGCTGAGGAAAGCATTTATTCTGGCGGATTTGCTTCATATGCAGATAAACAGAATATGGAAGAATTTTACAATGCCAAATGGGAGGAAAGGCTGAATTTAGCAAATAAATTTTCACAAGAGCGGTATGTGTATTTTGCTAAAAAAATAATCTACGAGGAAAATCCAAGCCTTTTACCAAAAGAAGATTATAATCTTATTCACAGAGCAATAGCACAAAAAATTCTAAGCACCAATGATGAAAAATGGAATACAATACCAAAGACATATAATGAACTTGATAATCTTAGGGTTAAATATGAAAATGATAATGATGTCGAATCTCTAAATCTAATGAATGAAATAAATGACCTGATAGAGGAAATAGAGATTAAATATCAGTCAGCCTAGTTGACAATAATTGATTAATCTCTAATCTAAAAAATAATTGGGATAAGGAGAGAAAAATGCCTACAAAACAAATAACTGATGAAAATTTTGATTCTGAATTATTAAATTCCGAAAAGCTTGTCTTGGTAGATTTTTGGGCCGAGTGGTGTGGACCATGCAAACAAATAGCTCCAGCATTAGAAGAGATATCATCAGAATATGCTGATAAAATTAATATTATAAAAATTAATATTGATGAAAATCCAATTACACCAAGTAAGTATGGAATTAGAGGTATCCCAACTTTATTATTGTTCAAGAAATCTGAATTGGTATCTACAAAAGTTGGAGCTTATCCAAAAGGCAAAATAGTTGAATGGATCGAAGAAACACTTTAAATTTTATCTAATGGCCACTTTCTTTTTGTATCTTAAGAACATGGCCTGCTAGATATAAAGATCCAACAATCAATATTCTAACTTTATTTTTATTATCTATTTTTATTGCTTGACTTATATCTTTTGCAATAAATGTTTTTATTCCTAAATCGCGGGCATTCCTCTTTATTAATTTTGCGTCTTGAGCATTACTTTGACCTGGAATATCTACAGCTATTACCTTGTCGCAAATACTAGAAAAATAACTTAAAAATGCTTTGCTATCTTTACTTTGCATCATGCCAACTATTAAAGTAAGAGGCAAAGGATTTCTGTCATTAATATTCTTCATAGCCTTCGATATTACATTTGCCGCTGATATATTATGACCACCATCTAACCATAACTCCGATCCATCTAACATCAAGTTATTTAAAGTTCCTTTTTCTAGACGTTCTAACCTAGCTGGCCATTTCACATTTAACAGACCTTCTGCTATATATTTTTGGCTTACAGTATTTTCAGGGACGTGCCTTAACGCAGCAATTGCTACACCAGCATTTATAATTTGATGATCACCTTCCAAGAAAGGCATCGGCAAGTCTAACAATCCATGGCCGTCCTCATAGACTAAATTACCATTCTGTTCATAAGCTATAAAATCTGTTCCCCATTTTATTAATGGGGATTCTAATTTACGTGCCCTATCTTCAATTACAAGAAGAGCTTCTTTTTCTTGAGGACCAATGATTGCTGGCACATGTTTCTTTAATATACCGGCTTTTTCAGATGCTATTTCTTTAATTGTTTTTCCTAGAAAATCTTGGTGGTCAATGCTTATGGGTGTTATTATAGTAATAAGTGGTTTTTCAATAATATTAGTCGCATCTAATCTTCCACCTAATCCAGTTTCAAGTAATAAATAATCAGATCCTGTTCTAGAAAACTGCAAAAAAGCAGCTGCCGTCGTAATCTCAAAAATCGTTATTGGAGATTTATTATTTATTATCTCACATTCAAGAAGGATATTTTCTAGGTCTACGTTAGAAATAAGTACCTGTTTTCCATTGATACCTATCTTAATTCTCTCATTAAATTCAACAAGATGTGGTGACGTATACGAATCTACTTTTTTACCTGAAGCAATTAATGATGCAGCAAGGTAAGCAATGGTGGAACCCTTACCATTAGTACCCGCAACATGAATTATATTCTTTATATTCTTTTCTGGATTACCTAGCTTTTCAGCTAATTTATTAATTCTATCTAGAGACAAGTCGATTAATTGTGGGTGTAATAAAATAAAACGCTGCAGTATTGAAACAACATTTTTAGTACACATTCTATTTTCTCTCTTAAATAAATTTATATAATTAAATTTTTCTATTATTTTAGTACATTTAAATGACTGAATATTGTTATTAATTTATCTCGTAATTCATGTCTGTGTACTACCATGTCAATCATGCCATGCTCTAATAGATATTCTGCCCTTTGAAACCCGTCTGGTAACTTCTCTTTTATTGTTTGTTCAATCACTCTAGGTCCAGCAAAACCAATTAATGCTCCAGGTTCTGCAATGTGAACATCTCCAAGCATAGCGTATGAAGCAGTAACTCCACCTGTTGTAGGGTTAGTCAAAACAACAATGTATGGCAAACCTGAATCATTTAGTTGTTGCACAGCTACTGTAGTTCTTGGCATTTGCATTAGCGATAATATTCCTTCTTGCATACGTGCACCACCAGCAGCAGAAAATAATACAACAGGCATTTTATTTTTAACAGCAGTTGACATTGCATTAATTATTGCTTCACCTGCTGCCATCCCTAAAGAACCTCCCATAAATGAAAAATCCTGTACGATACAAATGGTAGGATGCCCACCCAATAAACCTCTTGCAATTATTACAGCGTCGTCCATACCCGTTTTCTTTCGCGCATCCTTTATTCGGTCAATATATCTTTTTTCGTCTTTAAATTTTAATGGATCTAATTTTATTTCTTTTGTTTCAATTAACTCAAAGTCTCCTTTATCATAAAAGAATTCTAATCTTTTCTTTGCAGGTATCTTCATATGATATTCTGATCCTGGTATAACCCATTGATTTTCTTCTAAATCACTATGAAAAACCATTTGTCCAGTTTCTGGGCATTTTATCCATAAATTATTTGGAGTATCTCTTTTTGATAAAATCCCCTGTATTTTTGGTCGAACTACGTTATTTATCCAATTCATTTTTTTATTTTTCTTACTTTCAAAGTTATTTAAAAAAAATTATAAACCTTCTGCCAATTCAATAACTTTATCCAAGACATCTTTAACGATGGAAATGTCATCTTTATTGTCATTGTTCATCAAACTTACCAATGCTGATCCTACAATTACAGCATCTGCTATCTTTGCCATATCTTCAACATTTTGTTTTGTTTTGACTCCAAAACCAACTCCAATCGGTAGATTTGTCTTATTTTTTATTCTTTTTATTACATCTCTAACATTATCTATATTTGGAGTAGCGGCACCCGTTATACCTGCAATCGAGACGTAATATAAAAAACCTGATGTATTTTTCAGAACACTTTCAAGTCTTTTATTATCTGTTGTTGGCGTTGCTAACCTTATAAAAGAAATACCCTTTCTAATAGCTTTAAGGCACAATTCATCATCTTCTTCCGGCGGTAAATCAACAATAATTAAACCATCGACACCTACTCTAAAAGCATCTTCTAGAAATTGATCATTACCGTATGCATAGACTGGATTGTAATAGCCCATTAATATAATTGGTGTTTGTTGATTGGTTTTGCGAAATTCCTTAACCAAATTAAGTGTCTTAGTCATATTCTGACCAGATTTAAGTGCTCTTAACGATGAAGCTTGTATTGCAGGACCATCAGCCATTGGATCTGTAAATGGCATGCCGATCTCTATCATACTTGCTCCTGCAGATGGTAATCCTTTAAGTACCTCTAATGACGTATCGTAATTTGGATCACCCGCAGTTATAAATGTAACTAAACCTTTTTTATTCTTAGCCTTTAAATTATTAAAACATTTATCAATTCTTGTTTTTATCATTATTATATTGCCATATTTAAATGTTCAGCAATTGCGAAAATATCTTTATCTCCTCGGCCACAGAGATTAACAATAATTAGCTTATCTCGCGACATCTTTGGAGCTATTTTTATTAAATGTGCTATTGCATGTGATGGTTCTAGGGCGGGTATTATACCCTCTAATTTAGTACACATCTTAAAAGCATCGAGAGCTTCTTGGTCTGTAATTGCTACGTATTGAACTCTACCAATATCGTTTAACCATGCATGCTCAGGTCCTATTCCAGGATAATCTAATCCTGCAGAAATAGAATGTCCTTCAGTAATTTGTCCATCTGAATTTTGAAGTAAGTATGTTCTATTACCATGAAGTACTCCAGGTTTTCCTGCGCTAAGGCTTGCACAATGCTCTTCTGTTTGAAGCCCCTTACCGCCAGCCTCAACTCCTATCATTTCTACATTTACATCATCTAAGAATGGATAAAAAAGACCCATAGCATTAGATCCTCCACCAATACATGCCATTAGATAATCAGGTAATCTACCTTCCTCATCAAGGATTTGTTGTTTTGCTTCAGTACCAATCACAGATTGAAAATCTCTAACCATTGACGGGTAAGGGTGAGGTCCTGCAACAGTGCCTATAATGTAGAAAGTATCATCAACATTTGTTACCCAATCTCTTAATGCTTCATTCATAGCATCTTTTAAAGTTCCAGTTCCGGATGTAACCGGTATAACCTCAGCACCTAACAACTTCATTCTAAATAAATTTGGTTTCTGTCTCTCTATATCAGTCGCACCCATATATATGACGCAAGGAAGACCAAACCTTGCTGCCACTGTTGCAACAGCAACCCCATGCTGTCCAGCTCCTGTTTCTGCGATTATGCGCTTCTTACCCATTCTTCTAGCTAATAAAATCTGTCCCAGACAATTATTTATCTTATGACTACCAGTATGGTTTAATTCATCCCGTTTAAAATATATTTTTGCACCTCCTAAGTGCTCGGTTAATCTTTCCGCATAATATAACGGACTAGGTCTACCTGCATATTTTGCATTTAATTCATTTAATTCTTCAAGAAAATCAATATCTTCTTTGGCTTTATTATATGCTTTTTCAAGATCTAAGATTAATGGCATAAGAGTTTCAGCAACAAATCTTCCGCCAAATATTCCAAACCTACCGTTCTCATCTGGCCCAGATTTATATGAATTTTTTTGTTCATTATTCATGAGAAAATTCCTTCATAGCTATTTTCTTGCATTCTTGACAAATTTATTAATTAGACCAATATCTTTTATTCCACTTTTACTCTCTACACCAGACGAAACGTCAACAAAATTAGTTCCTGATTCTTCTATTGCATCTTTAATATTATCTGGATTAAGGCCTCCTGATAAAATCCAAGGCACATTACTAGTATAATTTTTTAAAATCTTCCAGTCAAAAATATTTCCATTCCCACCAGGTCTAAGTGAATTTAGTGGTGGTTCCGCGTCAAATAAAAATTTACTTACACTTTCTTTATATAAATCACAATTTTGAATACTTTTGAGATTCTTAACAGAAAAAGCTTTTATAATATCAAAGTTATAGATACTCTTTATCTCTGCAGTTCTTTCTGCTGTCTCTTGGCCGTGCAGTTGAATTGTATTTATACCAACATCATTAATTATTTTTTTTAAATAATCATCCGTTGGATTAACCAATAATGCTATAGCAGTTACATTACTAGGGACGAAGCTGAATAGTTTTTTTGCTAGACTAAAATCTAGATTTCTTGGGCTATCTTCATAAAATACAAAACCTAACATATCTACTTCATTTTCCACTGAAGATTCAATGGCATATTGCTCTTTTAAACCACATATTTTTATACCTATTTTATAAGTCATACATTCATATCTTCACGAATTGCCATTACCGCTTTTAACGGGTCCTTTGAAGAGGTTATTGGCCTACCAATTATAATTATATCGGCCCCATTATTTATCGCTTGATATGGTGTCATAAATCTTTTTTGATCATTAATAGCAGAACCTTCTGGTCTAATACCAGGGACAATAGTAATAAAATTATTACCACAAATTTCTTTAATATTAGCTGCTTCAAAAGGGCTACAAACCACACCATCTAATCCAGAATTTTTAGCAAGCTCTGCTAATCTCACGGCATGTTCATTGCTATCACTATTTATACCAAGTTTTATTAAATCTTTACTATCTAAACTTGTTAAAACTGTGACCCCTATCAGCAAAGGTTTATGATCGAAACTATCTGATATCGCTTCTACAGCGGATCTCATCATCTTCTCTCCACCACTGGCATGTATATTTAAAATTGCAGGTTTTAATGGCAATAAAGCCTTTATTGCAGAATGAACAGTATTAGGGATATCATGTAATTTTAAATCCAAGAAAATTGGAATTCCAATATCTGCTAACTCTCTATAACCTTCAATACCAATAGAATAGTAAGCCTCTAATCCAATTTTTATTCCATCTATATGATCTTTAATTATATTAGTCAGACTAACTGCTGAAGATAAATTCTTTGTATCTAATGCGCAAAATAATAATTTTTTTTTATTAAATATCAAGAGAATTATTCCTAAATAATTATTTGCAAATTAACCAATATTATTCAAACGATTCTTTAAATCTTTACCTGGCTTATAAAAGATCACCACTTTTTTAGGTACATTGACTGCTTCGCCTGATTTTGGATTTCTTCCAACTCTCGCTGCTCTCTTCTTTAACGAGAAAGCACCGAATCCTCTTAATTCAACTCGATTTCCTTCAGCTAAAGCATCTGATATTGTAGAATAGAAGGTGTTAACAATTCTTTCTATATCACGATTATATAAATGTGGATATTCCTTTGATAATTGTTCTATCAACTCCGATTTAATCATTAGTCTTCCTTATAATAAAATTTAATTTACTGGGTGCCAAAGAGACAATAAGCCATCAAGCCCTTCTTCGGTAATCCTATTTTGAAATATACCATAATTTTTCAGTTCTATTCCAAATAATCCAAAAACTTTAGAGGCAAAACTTGGTATAATTTTAATATCTTTATCTAAATAATCATCCCATTCTAGAACAATCATATCCTTACTCACACCATTTGAATTTACTAACCAATTGATTGCTTCTTCTTCGCCTCCAAGAATATCTATTAATCCGTTATTTAGCGCTTGCCTTCCAGTATACACTCTACCGTCTGATAGTTTTCTTACTTTTTCGATGCTCATCTTTCTTCTTTCAGAAACAAGTTTAATAAACCAATTATAAGAATCGTCAATAAGACTTTGAGTTACTTGTAATGTTTTAACAGATGCCGGACCAATAAAATCCGGTTCTGCCTTCAATGCCCCGCTCTTTAGAGCGTTCACTTCAATTCCAAGTTTCTTTAAACCTTCATCTATTCTAACCCATTGTAAAAGTACACCAATAGAACCTGTAACAGTATTACCCCTAGCTACAATATAATCAGCACTTAATGCGGCAATATACCCCCCCGAAGTGGCTATAGTACCCATAACAGCAACCAGAGGCTTCTCTTCTCCTAACTTTCTTAATTCATCGTAGAGAATTTCTGAACCCACTGTAGTGCCACCTGGACTATCAATATATACAATCACTGCGGTGACATTCTTACTTTCCCGCATTTCCTTTAGCACGGCAATTATTTCTTTATTACCGGTAATTAGACCATTGATTTCTATTGTTGCAATATGATTATTATATATATTCTGAAAATTTTTATCTTTAGTAAAAAAAATACTAATTATTGCTAATAGTAAGATAAATGAAAAAATACGCCAAAGAGATAGTCTTCTTCTTATACTTTTTCGCTCAGCCATAAAACCTGGATCAATTGAAGCCATAGTCCAATATCCAATTCATATAATTATTTATCAATCTGAAACTTTAGAAGGTTTAGTTTTTGTAACTTTTTTCTTAACTTCCTTTTTTTCAGAATCATCCTTAATTTCAGAATCTAATTTTTTTTCCTTTTTAACAGATACATCTTTTTTGACGCTCTTCTTAGGTTTTTTTTCAGATTCTTCCTTCACTTCATTGCTTTCTCGACTAAGGGCTTCTCCTAAAATATCTCCAAGTGATGCTCCTGAGTCTGCAGAACCGTATTGCTGAACGGCTTCTTTTTCTTCTGCAATTTGTAAAGCTTTTATAGAAAGAGTAACTTTATTACCCTTTGTATCAATCTGCATTATACGAGCATCAACCATCTCTCCTACAGCAAATCTTTCGGGTCTTTGTTCGGATTTATCTACAGATAAATCTGCTCTTCTAATTGATGCTGCGGTGCCATTCTCACCAATAGTTACATCAATTCCACCTTCTCTAACTGATATAATATGACATGTAACCACAGAACCTTTTTTTAGATCGCTAGTTTTTGCACGAGTATCTTTAGCTAGTTGTTTTACACCCAAACTAATTCTTTCTTTCTCAATATCGATATCAAGAATTTTAGCTTCAATTACCTGACCTTTTTTATAACTCTCAATTGCTATTTCAGGTTTTTCATTCCAATCAAGATCAGATGTGTGAACCATACCGTCAACATCTCCATCTAACCCAATAAATAAACCAAATTCTGTAGAATTTTTAACTTCACCAGAAATAACAGAACCTACAGGGTTCTTTTCAGCAAAAGCAGACCAAGGATTATCAATACATTGTTTCATACCCAAAGAAATGCGTCTTTTTGGTACATCTATTTCTAAAATTACCACTTCTGTTTCCTGAGAACTTGAAACAATCTTTCCTGGGTGTATATTTTTTTTTGTCCAACTCATTTCTGAAACATGAGCTAAACCCTCAACACCTGGCTCTAATTCCACAAAAGCACCATAATCTGTAATATTTGTTACGATACCCTTAAACTTAGAATTAATTGGATATCTTGTGTGAATATTTTCCCAAGGATCAACTTCTAGTTGTTTCATTCCAAGGCTAACACGCTTAGTCTCAGGATTAATTTTTACAATTTGTACTTTAACTTGCTGACCTAGTTTTAATAAATCACTAGGATGCGTAACTCTCCTCCATGATATGTCGGTAACATGAAGAAGCCCGTCAATTCCACCTAAATCAATGAATGCACCATAATCTGTAATATTTTTAACAATACCTTCAACAGTTTGGCCTTCTGCAAGATTGTCTACAAGCTCTGTCCTCTGTTCCGCACGTGTCTCTTCAAGAACCGCTCTCCTTGAAACAACTATGTTGCCTCTTTTCTTATCCATCTTTAATATCAAAAAAGGTTGTGATACATTTAACATTGACCCTATATCTCTTATAGGTCTTACATCCACTTGACTACCTGGTAGGAAAGCAATTGCTCCATCTAGTTCAACAGTAAATCCACCTTTTACTCTCCCCGATATAATACCGTCAACTTTTACATTATCGTCATGAAGTTTTTGTAATATATCCCAACTTTCTTCACGCTTTGCTTTTTCACGACTTAAAACCGCTTCGCCATTTGAATTTTCAACTCTATCTAGAAAAACCTCAATTTCATCACCAACTCCTGGAAGTACTTTATTAGTTGGAGATTTAAATTCTTTAAGAGGAACTCTTCCTTCTGTTTTTAGACCAACATCAACAATAGCAAAATCATTTTCAATAGCTATTACAGTTCCTGTTACAATACGTCCTTCCGCAAGGCTCATTTTATTCATGCTCTCATCAAGAAGCAAGGCAAAGTCATCGATAGTTGGATTCATTTGGTTTAAAATTTGGTCTTCCATGCAATCTCCTAAACTTTCTATTTTATTTGTATTTAAATTATCATTTATTATCTATATGCATAACAGCAAAATCAAAAACAGATTTTATAGATAAATTCGTAGTATCAATTATAATTGCATCATCAGCTATTTTTAATGGAGCAATAATTCTTTCTTTATCCCTTTTATCTCTTGCTTCTATATCATACTTTATTGTTTTTAAATCAATTTTTTCATTATTTTCTTTATATTGTTCAAATCTTCTTATTGCTCTAACTTCTGACGAAGCAGTTATATAAAATTTATGATCTGAGCTTGGCAATACAACAGTTCCTATATCCCTTCCATCTACGACCGCACCATCTTTAGCAAATTCTCTTTGAAAATCCAATAAAACATTTCTAACCCCTTCAAATTGTGCGATTAAAGAGGACGCATTTGTAACTTCTATATTCCTATTATTAAAAACATTTACAGTTTTTAGATCGAGTGATTTAGCTATTTTTATAGCAATTTCCTGATCATTTAGGTCAACATTCGCACTTAACATAAGAGAGGCAACTGATCTATATAGATTACCTGTATCTAAATAAGGGATTTTGTAGGATTCAGCAAGCTTTTTTCCTAAAGTACCTTTTCCACTTGCAGCAGTTCCGTCTATTGCAATTACTAAGTTATTAATTTTCATTGTTTTTTATTTTTCCACCCATAGTCTCAATAATATCAAAAAACTCAGAAAAACTTGTATTAATAGAGCTACTATCATCAATCTCGATTGGTTCTTCGGCACCTAATCCCATGACAATAGCAGACATTGCTACCCTATGGTCTAAATTTGTATTTATTGAAAACCCCCCTTTTACAGATCCATCGTTACCATATATCGTAATATCATCATCAAAAGATTCGGATTTAATCCCTGCGGACTGTAAAATATTTTTTATAGCACTAAATCTATCACTCTCTTTAACTCTCAGCTCACCCAAACCCCTTAATAACGTTTTTCCCTCCGCATATGCAGCTGCAATAGAAATTATTAAATATTCATCAATCATAGATGGTGCAGCTATAGGTGGAATATCGATACCATGTAATTGACTATAGTTAACCCTTAAATCTACCACTTTCTCACCACTATTTTGATATTCCGATAAAAATGTAATATCAGCTCCCATCTCAATTAGAAAATCTATAAAAATAGATCTCGTCTTATTTATCATTACATTTTTAATAATAACCCTAGAGCCAGGAACAATAAGGGCTGCTACTATAATAAAAGCTGCTGAGCTTGGGTCTCCAGGAACTTCAATATGTGAAGATTTTAATTCTTTATGACCATTAATTCTTATACATTTATGTCCTAAATTATTTTTAGTTATTGTTATATTGCCTCCAAATATATTCAACAGGTTTTCCGTATGATCTCTTGTTAATACCGGCTCAATTATTGTTGTTTCTCCTCGAATATTCAAAGCTGAGAGCATAATGGCAGATTTAATCTGTGCTGATGGTATTTTCATTTCATATACAATTGGCAAAGGAGTAGAAGAACCCTTTACAGTAAAAGGTAATTTACTTTTATCTCCCTTAATAATTTCAGCACCCATCCTAAGGATTGGATCGATAATTCTATTCATAGGCCGAGATGAAAGGGATTCATCCCCTAAAAAATCTACTGTTATATCGCAACTTGAAATCAAACCAATTAACAATCTAGCGCTTGTACCAGAATTTCCAAGATATATAGGTTCGTCGGGTTGTAAGTATCCTCCTATACCAACGCCATTAACTATAAAATCACCATTTTCTTTTCGTTCTATATCAACACCAAATTTAATTAATGCGTTGATTGTAGAAAAAATATCCTCTGATTCAAGCAATCCCTTAATTATGGTCTTGCCTATACACATTGAACCTAGTATCAATGCTCTATGAGATATTGACTTGTCTCCTGGAATAGTAATGGTACCTTTTAGTCCAGGTGAATTAAATGCTTTTATTGATTTTTTATTTTTAATTTCCATTGTCATCTCATATATTAAATATAATGTTTATTAACATATTATGATAATATTGATAAATAATAATATTTTCTTTTGACAAAATAGCATAGCTCGTGGCAATAATTTTTAATATAGTAAATTAAGGATATAATATAGTGGCTAAATCTGAATTAGGAACCAAAAGAACCTGTTTAAAATGTAAGGTAAAATTTTACGACTTAAACAAAAAAGATATTAATTGTCCTGAATGCGGAACTTCTGTAAATGAAACATTAGAAACTTCTATACCTGACATAGAAATACTTC
This sequence comes from Rhodobiaceae bacterium, assembly GCA_018651345.1. GTDB lineage: Bacteria > Pseudomonadota > Alphaproteobacteria > Rhizobiales > TMED25 > CAJIYR01. Next base: position 8,055 of record JABIEF010000067.1, on the reverse strand, counting down.
AAGATGCTGTAACTACCGAAGTGCCTGAAGCAAATATAGCGAAGGATAGTACTGATAGCAAAGAGATCGTACCTGATTTAATAGAGGTAATTAATAATCCTCTGCTAGAAGATAGTCCTATAATTATTGATGATGATGATGCTGAAGAAGAAGATGATGAAGAAGAAGATATTATCGGGGACATCGATATCCCTGAGTTAGAAAATGATGAACTTGATGCAGATGAAGACCCTTTCCTTGTCGAAGATGACGACGATCATGATTCAGCTATAATAATTAAAAAACAAAATGATGATGAATAGGTTTGATAAAAACTTATTCAATCCGTTATAAAAATTAATCCAGATATCAGGGTAATGCCTGAATATTGGGAAGTTGCAAAAGATTATCTTATTAATTCCGATGCTTTGCTTGGCAATATTATTAAAAAATATTCATATGCTAAATTAGTAAGTCATAAAAACCCATTTATTACTCTAGTAAAATCAATTCTTGGACAACAGATTTCTGTAAAAGTTGCCGATATACTTTATCAAAGACTTCTAATTATCTGCCAAACGAATATTAATCCAGAAAACATATATTTATGCAAGGATACATCTCTACAACAAATTGGTCTCTCGAGACAAAAAATTAATTATTTAAAAAATATCGCAATTTTTTTTCTAGATAGCCCTCATAGACTTGAGAATAATTATTTCTTAAATAACGATGTAAATATAATCTACGATGAATTAATAGAGATAAAAGGCATAGGGCCCTGGACAATAGACATGTTTTTAATATTTCATTGCCTTAAACCGGATATATTGCCATTAAAAGATATTGGTCTAATAAATTCAATTAAGAATAACTATAATATTAGCAACCTGTCTGCAACAGATCTTAATCACAAAATTATTGAATTATCAAAAAATTGGAAGCCTTGGAGAACTGTTGCAACCTTCTATCTTTGGTGCGATATAGATGATAATGTTGTTCAATATTGAAAAAAATTAGGACGTTTAATCATGAATAAAAATATGCCCGCATGCGAGCAGGATCCAGAAAAATTTAAATACTTAATACAAGTAATAAAGGATTTACTCGTTACTCAAATCATTCTTACAAAGAAATCAGGTGGACAGCTATTAAATGAAGGAGAGTTTATAAATACCCTACCGAAAAAAAAATTTATTTATGGATATTTAACCGGTTTTATTACTTGTTTTCTCCAAATCACTATTTTTAATGATACCGCGAGCATTAATAAGGCTCTTTTGTCTTTTTTTCATGGTTTTTATGGTAAGAAACAAGCAATTACGATAATAAGTAATACTCAAAAATACTATAAAGAAGGAAAGCTATACAAAGAAGGGTTTGAAACAGGGTACAATGAATCAAAAGAGCTACAAGAAGGCCCAGAAGATACCCTAATTACCGGACTTGCAAAATATCTTGAAAGTATTGAAAAAAAATAAATCCATAAAATACGCAAAGCTATTATGAAAAAATATTTCAATTATATAATAATATTTCTTATAACAATTGCTCTAATATTTTTTATATTACGGACAAAAACTATCTGCGATGATATGGATGCGAAGAAAGTTTATGGCATTCTTTATCTTTTAAACAAAAAAACTCCCTTTTCAGGAAGAAGTCTATGCATATGGGATATTAGTAATAAGAAATGGTACGAAGGTTATTATAAGGACGGGTTAAAAGATGGTACTTGGACATTTTGGGATAGAAATGGACAGAAAAAATCTGAGACAAATTATGTGGAAGGTCAAAAAAATGGCAAAAAAATTATCTATAATAATAAAGGGATCCAATCAAAAGAATTTAACTGTTTAAATGATGTTTGTTTAGAAATTGTTCCATGACTCAAACGACGGTTTAATGTTATTATATTATATTTGTTAAGGGAGAAATTATGATTAAAGTGTTTCATTACGATAGATCTACTGCATGTCAGAGAGTTAGACTGCTTCTTGAAGAGAAAAAATTAGAATGGGAAAGCACAATCGTGGATACGGCACGTGGTGATATTGACGATCTACCAGAAAATTATTACACACTTAACCCCAAAGGTCTCACTCCAGTAATTATTCACGAAGGGAAGGCCATACCAGAATCCCTTATAATACTAGAATATCTTGAAGATAAATTTCCAACCCCCTGCTTCCGCCCAGATAGTGCTGAGGATAAGGCTAATATGAGATTATGGATGAGGAAGATTGATGACGGCATTCACGTTGCAAGCAGAACTATCGGTGTTTGTCTTGTCAATAGGCATATTTATGAAGAAAAAGACCCAGATTTAATTAAAAAATATTACGATAAGATGAAAGATGAAGTTCGTAAAAATAATGATCAAGTAAATATTGAATATGGCCTTGAATCTCCGCTGCTACCAAACGCCATTGCACAATTTAAAAAATTATTTACCGAAATGGATAACCATTTAAAAACTCACAAGTGGCTAGTAAATGATAACTACTCACTTGCAGATATTGCTTTAGTTGTATATTTACAAAGACTTGAATCATTTATGATGGCACCATTATGGAGTGATCTGAGCTATTTAGATAATTGGTATGAAAGAATTTCTAATAGAAACGCCTACAAGAAAGCTGTATTAGATTGGGGTGATATTACCGCATCTAAAAGAAAAGAGAACGGGCTTAAAGCCTTTAAGAAAATCAATCAGTATTGGCTGGATAATTAATCATATTAAAATGTGGCTGGCTCAAGCCAATGCTCAAAAATTTCAAGCTCTAGAGTATCACAATCATTGCCTGTATAATGCGGCCAAATATCTTTTTGATAAAACCTGCATCTATATAGTGGAATGACATCTGGCTTAGGATGGCAGATAGCAATTTGTTCAGGATTTGGAAAATTACCACAATATCTTTCAATCACTCCTATTTTCCCCCTTATATATGCTGGGGTTCTGCAGTGCCCTTCAGAACTTCTCTTAGCAACTCTAATGCCAGAGTCTTTATCGAAACAGGGGGATGAAGAACTTTTATTATCATATAACATTTTTAGGTAACCTTACTCCAACCAAGTGGTCCCTGCTTATAAGAGCTGAAAGGGCACTTTCAGACCAACCTTCTGTTCCTTTAGGGCGTTGCGGTAATATTAAATATCTCATATCCGCATTAGAGTCATGAACTTTAACTTCAACAGAATCAGGAATTATTGTACCAAACTCTTCTAATACTTTACGCGGCTCGTAGACAACACGAGAACGGTAGCTTCGTGATTTATACCAAGAAGGCGGCATTCCTAATAGAGCTCTTGGATAACATGAGCAAAGCGTACAAACAACAAGATGGTGCATTTTATCACTTTGAGGCATGCAAATAATATCGGCAAAAGATTCTAACTTTATTCCAATATCAATGATTGCATTTTTAGCATCATTAATCAAAAAATCCCTGAATGAATTATCAACCCATGCTCTGGTAACAACATCAATTCCTCTGGCTGGGTATTGATTATCAAACTGTTCAATTTTAAGAAAAATATCTTCCATTTTTATTAATTTTTTTTCTGTCAAGATATCTGCTATCGTCAACATTTCTAGAAAATAGTCTGGAGGTCCCTCACCTTTTTCATCTTCCTGAAAATCATCTCTACTATGAGTATGTGGCTCTCCGTCATGCAAATGAATTATTGACTTTGGGTCAGGCAATTCAATTATTGGAATCGTAAAATTTTCTTTATGCCTTTTTTTTCCTGCTATAAGTTCTTTATCCGTTAGCAACTTTTTATTCAAACAAGCATGGGTAAGAGCCTTACCATTTCTTTCAAAATATTCCATTTGAAAATATTCATCGCCAAATTTCTCGGCGGTTAGTCTCAATTCATCTAAAGTAATAATTTTCTTTGCAGATACTGCTATTCTCAACCCATTAGAAAATTTTTCCCAATAGGTCATCCCATGATCTTCGGTATCTATTTGAAGATACTTCTCTCCACCCACATCATGTGGACCCATTTTTAATACTTCATCATGCATTATAATTCACATCAATAAATTTACTAAATTTACAGTAAACCGATAATTGCAAGCTCTCAAGCTATTTATATTCAAGAAAGACTTACCTACCCGATATGATTTCATTTATTTTATTTGAAATATTAAATGCACTAATAAAAGCTGCCTCAGCTATTCCTTGAATACACCAATCTCCACAAACAGCTAATTTCTGTTTTTCATCGATAAATAAATCCTGCTTTGGCTGTTTTTGGATATTAGCATAATGCCAACCATGTATATTTTTGTGATCTGCGGAAGTAAGATCGACTCCAATAATACTACTGGCGTGACGACATATATACTCCATGATCTCGTTTCTATCGTCGTGTAGATGTTCTTCCGCCCATTTATTTGTTGAGTGAATTACAAGGCTATAGCCTTTAGCTCTTCCTGGTTTTGAACTATTAACTGAAATCCAGCTAATGTCTGAACCACCAACCAATGCCGCATCAAAGTCTATTGGCAATTCTTTATTAAATCCAAGCATTAAAGTAAAACAACTAACCATCTTAGTAGAACAAACAGAATCATAATATAAAAATGATTTTGGCATTAATTCAGCCGTTTGTTGTGCTGGAGCGGTCGAAATAACCCAATCAAAACTGCCGAGATCATTTCTATCGCTATCAAGGAGTTTCCATGAACCATTATCTACCATCTCACTAACACGGGTACTAAATTGAATATCGATATCTTTGGCTAAGTATTTGCAAATTGCACTCATACCCGGAACCCCAACATAATTCGGGTTTGTGCCATTCCAACGACGCTTATTAATGACGTCTGTTTTCATAAATTCTACAAAACGCGCATTCCATTCTTTTATAATACCTTGTTCCATCATAGGGGTAAGGAAGGCTTGAAATTCTGGTGTTTTTGCTTTAAAAAATTGCGCTCCATGATCAAAAAAATAAGGCTCAGCTCGTCTAGTTGACAATCTACCGCTTGCACCACGAGCTTTTTCAAAAATAGTGACCTTGGCATTATCTTTTAATAAATTAGCAACCACTAAACCTGATAGTCCAGCTCCAATAACAGCAATACTAACCACTATAAACTCCTGTATAAATTAATTAATCAAAGTCAAATTATTCTGTTCTAAAATCTAAAGAATATATTGTAATAATTTTGCAGAGTAATGCAAAATAATTATAATGCTTATCGCTGCTATTATTATACCTATAACTTCTTTAATTATGTAATACCCTTATTGTAAATATAAGATTTTATATTTATATTTTATCTTGTTATGTAATAGTATAAATGTGTATCAGATAAACTGAGATTACATCACAACAATATTTAAAACACATTCAAGGGTATTTACAATGAAAACATTTATGAATCGAGTTGATAATTTTTTTAAATGGGTAAAGGGTACTGAATTAGTTGAATTATTTGATATTGATGTATCAGAAGACCCTGTAAGACCAGCGCTTGATTTAAAGTTTCGCACAAGTAATGACAGAAAAATATATGGCCTTAAATACGAAAATAACATAGAAGGCATTGTCTGTGTTGCCTTTACAAATGAAATCCCTAACACTGAAAAAGAATTAGAACTAATGAGCAAAAATTCTTACCTAGAAAATAATGCAACCATCGCCGTAGCGTATACGGTATGGTCTAGAAAACGTGGTGCAGGAAGAGAAATTATAAAGAAACTTACTAACCATATTATTAAAGACATGCCACAGATAGAAAAGATTATAACGCTATCACCGCTTACACCCATTGCAACGCATTATCATATTAGGAATGGAGCAGAGCTAATCAGTATTAATTCTACAACACAAAATTTTCAATATAAAATACGCTAGCAGCTGGTATCAACTTCAATCAAAAGGATAGTCCTTTGGGAACAAAAGTGTTTTTTAACAACTCGTGTAATATATGCAGATTTGAGATTGATCATTATAAAAAAATCTCTGACGATTCCTTTGAATGGATAGATATTACTAATAATGAAGATGCTCTTTCATTAACTTCAAAATCTCAAAAAGATTTATTAAGAAGACTTCACGTTATTAATCAAGGCAAGGTAATTGTTGGAGCTGAGGCCTTTATTGTCATTTGGTCAAACATGGATAAATATAAATTCTTGGCAAAGATATTCAGCTTTAAACCATGTTTTATGGTATTTCACTATTCTTATGAAATTATTTCATATTTCCTTTTTCTGAAAAATAGGAACCAACTAAAATAAGCTGATCCGAATGATAAATCTTAATTTATTAATAATAGAAAAAGAGACTCAAATTAATTCAATATAATATAATTTTATCTGATAGGAATAGATAGCATGTTTTCTGATAATGAAATAAGTGAGATTATTGAGATGGCTCTTTCTGATCATATAAGTTTCGAAAATATAAAAAATATATATGGGATCCCAGAGAAAGATGTCAAAAAAATCATGCGAGAAAATTTAAAAGAAGGCTCCTATAAAGCATGGAGAAGAAGGGTCAGAACCTTTTCTGACAGAAGACTAATATACAAATAGAAAAATAAAATACTGAAATCTGTATTATTCTTATTTAAATAGACACAGTAAATAACTGTGATATAAAATATTACTTACATATGGGGCCATAGCTCAGTTGGGAGAGCGCTTCACTGGCAGTGAAGAGGTCAGGGGTTCGATTCCCCTTGGCTCCACCAATTTTTAATACCTAATATGGATTGGTTTTTTATGGTTAACCCATTGTCCTATAAGTGAATGCAAAGACTCACCATCAATTTTTTTTTTGTAATATTTACTTTCAGTTAATAAAGCATGTCCCCATTTTACGCTTCCACGTAAATTAAACTTTTTAGCATCAACTGAAAATCCACCACCAAAATATAATGCATCAGACTTAAAGGCAGACACAAATTTTTCTTTTTGGGAGTCTTTATTCACAAAGTTATAAGGGTCGCCATAATTCATAATAATGAAAGCATTCTTTATGTCATATTTGTCTAATATTTTTTTATCTACCCAGCAATTTTTGTAAAAGTCTCCCTCACAATGATCTGGCATTTTACCCAGTAGGTAAGGAACCCAATCATCTGTTTGATTAAACCATTCAGGTTTTTCCACTTCCGCTGATTTCTGGAAATCATCTCGCCAAATTCCATCTAAAATTAGACGAACATTATTGAAATAGGAAAGCAGGTCTAAATTTAATGTAACTCCATAAGCTCCAGCACTAGTACCTGCGATTATAATGTCTTGTGCTTGCGATAATGCTTTTGCATGTTCATCTATGATGGATTTTACAATCAGTCTCCCCTTGAAGGGAACTTCTTTTCCATCAATTGAATTCATGTGATTTCCACCGTATAGATCGCTTGAGCAATAATGAATCCAGATTACATTATACCCTAGTTCATAAAATTGTTTAGCTATGGCTGAATCGCCAATGCTTTTTTTGCTAGCTGGTGATTTCAGATAAAAATCTCTATCTTTAAAATATTTCGCAGGCCAACCTGAACCGCCACCTTCTAACTGAATTAACCACTTATCAGTCTCTTGTTTAGCTAGCCAATAATTCGCTACCTTACCATTATTACACAAAGCATTGGTATCCGAGACTTTACGAAGTTCAAAAGTTTTACTGTGAGCTACACTCTCAAATCCTAAAATAAATGTAATTAATATTGTAAAGAAATAGATACAAAATTTAATATTTTGAAAAATCATTATTATATTATTCCTCATTATATCAATCTAATGTTATCAGGAATAGTTAACTTTTTTAAAGTCATTTTACAAGAAAATTTACTGTCACTGAACTTCTTATTAATATTATGTCAATCTATTTTACATTTATTGTAACCCCAAAAAAACCATCTACTGCACACCCCATGTATGTATAAACTATAGGTGGCAATGGGGCATCTCGTTCGGGGATTCGAGTCCCGTCATTCCCGCCGCTTAAAAGTGACGGGAATTTTAGGTTTCTGGAGAAAATAAGATTTAATGTCAAACAATAAATTTTAATTTTGCCTCGTCTATTTAATAATTATCCTATGAT
>JABIEF010000066.1 GCA_018651345.1 Rhodobiaceae bacterium | reverse complement strand
GAACCCAGTCAAATTTATTATTGCATCGGGGTTATATTTAGAAAATAGATGAGACGCTATTGCTACATTCTTTTTATCTTTAAAAGATTTTGCATATAATGGTAGGGAATTAAAACCTTCGTTTCCTAATGATAAAATTAAGCTATCTATAGTTGAAGTTTGATTGCTTTGAAATAAAGCCCTGTAAAAAGTAATTCCAACCAAAGGATAATTTTTTACCCATCTTTTTTTTATATCCTTGATATCAATATTACCAATATTAGGCCAATAGATACCTATCGGAAGAATGCTTTTTGGCAAGGGAGGTTTGTCTTTGTTGGTAATTATATATTTTAGATACTGTAATGCATTGATCGTATTGTCGAGCCCCCCTTCATTAAAGTACGACCACAAATCATTATAAGTATCGCTGTCAACGTTAGATAGCTGAAATAATATATTATCAGGTTTGTCATCTCCTGGAAGAAGAATTAATTTAATATTATTGATCTTAGATAATTCATTTAATTGTTCGATCCCATAAGGCCAGTAGTTTTTTCCACCTAATATTCTCGCAACTATAACTTTTGCAGTGCCAAGTGTTTTGTTTATATACAAATCTACAGACATGTTATGCGAAAGATTTATTAAATTAGTAACTCTAAGCTTGGGGTAATTTTTTATTTTTTTTCTAGCAGTTGAAATTAAAGAATTTTCAGTATCTGCGGATGAAAGAAAAACAATTTCAGCAGGCGACTGGTTTAAATCTATAGGGTCATTCTGATCATTTGTGTTTCCTGATGTTAGAGTTAGTAAGTGCATATTATTATTTCAGAAATAATTTTTTTACTGATGTCTCGTTTATATTTTTGTATCCTATGAAAATTAAATAACCAGAATCTCTATTGTTTATTTCGCTATCTTGGTAATAGGTTTGAATATTTTTACCAACAACTTGAACTGTTAACAGCATATCGGATTCAACTGTTAATACAAATCCTTTAACTCTTAATATATCTTTTGATTCTAATGCTTTATCTAATTTATTTAATATTATTTCTTTAGTAAATATATTAGGAACATTAATAGAAAATGTATGAAAATTATCATGGTCATGGTCATGGTCATGGTCATGGTCATGGTCATTTTCTGAAGTTAAATCTTTTTTTAGATCAGGCGTATTGTAAATATTATTATCTAATATCAGTGTTTTTGGCCCCAGTATTATTTCATCTAAGTCATAATCTTTATTAGATTTAATTATAGGAATACTTTTTGACGTTAGTTCATTTATATTATTTTCAATTTTTTTAATTTCTAATTCTGTTGCCAATTCTATTTTATTAATAATGATCAAATCAGAACTTAAAATTTGATCATTAAAAACTTCTTCAATAGATGTATTTAGCATCTTATTATCACTATCTTTATGGGTTGTGTTGTATTTTTCAAAAGTCTCATACACATTATTATATGCATAAGAATCAACTATAACAATTGTTCCATTATACATTATTTTATTTCTAATATCCGGCCATTTAAATGCGTCAATCAGTGGTTTTGGAAGTGCTAAGCCAGATGTTTCAATGATAATATGGTCTGGCGGTGTAGGGCTATTAACAATTTTCTCAATTGTTGGAATAAAATCATCTGAAACAGTACAGCATATGCAACCATTAGATAATTCGATTATGTTTTCAGGGGCGCAGTTACTATTCATACACTCTTTTAATATATCTGCATCAACTCCTAAATCACCAAATTCATTAATTATTAATGCAATGTTTGCATTAGATTTTTTTACAATTTTTTCTATAAATGTAGTTTTACCTGCACCTAGAAAACCTGTTAATATTGTGGTTGGTATTTTTTTTAAATTGTTCATTTTTTACTTTATTTTTTGCCCGTACCCAGCAATAACAAATATAACATTATCTGCTATCTTTGCTATAGCTTGATTCATTTTTCCATTTATTGTTCTAAATTCTCTAGACAGTTTATTTTCTGGTATTATGCTATGCCCTAGTTCGTTTGATACTACTATAATATCACTTTTTTGTTTATATAATGTATTAGTTAAAACTTTTAATTCATTGTTATAATGTATTTTTTTATAAATTAAATTAGAAAGCCATGTAGTCAAACATTCAATTAAAAGTATATTTTCAATTGATGATTTCTCTTCGATGATTCTACTTATAAATACTTCTTCTTCTATCGTGACCCATGAATCATCTCTCCTTTTTTGATGTAATTTTATACGTTTTTTCATCTCATCATCTATTGCAGGTGCTGTTGCTAGATAAATTTTTTTTTCATAGTTATTGATGTTTTGGTTTGCTAAATTTTCGGCATAAACTGACTTACCTGAATCCGCTCCACCTAGTATAAATGTTATTGTCATTTTTGATCAACTTTAATGCTTTATTTAAATATGTATAAATTTAGATTATACTATAAATCTTAATCTATAAAGTTTTTAGCGGAGGAAGAATGGTTAATATTGATAATATCATTTCAAAAATAGATCATAACATTGATTCTAGCTTAAGTAATCTATTTGATTTCTTGAGAATAAAGTCTATATCAACAAATCCTGTTTATAAAAAGGATTGTGAAGAAGCTTCTCAATGGGTAAATAATTATCTTAATAAGATAGGATTAACTTCAAAGGTTTATCATACAAATGGAAATCCAATTGTTTTAGGTAATCTGACTCATAAAAACCAAGAAAAACCTCATATTTTATTCTATGGACATTACGATGTGCAGCCGCCAGATCCAATAGAAAAATGGAGCTCAGATCCCTTTGAGCCCGTGTTAAAAGAGTTTAATGGAAAACAGGCAATAGTTGCTCGTGGTTCAAGTGATGACAAAGGTCAATTAATGACATTCATAGAGGCTCTAAGAGCTTACCTAGAGGTACAAGGAGATCTTCCTGTATCTATTTCTGTCTTACTTGAGGGTGAGGAAGAGTGCGGATCGTCATCTATGGCTACCTTCATTGAAACTCATTCAAGTTTACTAAAAGCAGATTGTATTTTTATTTGTGATACAGGAATGTGGAATCCTACTACTCCAGCTATTACAACATCGCTTAGGGGTTTATTATCAGAAGAATTTGATATTATAGGACCAAACAGAGATCTTCATTCAGGTGAGTTTGGTGGAACAGCATGGAATCCTATTAGAGTTCTATCTAATATAATTGCTGGCATTCATGACCATAATGGTAAAATTACCATTAAGGATTTTTATAATGGTGTTGAAGAGTTAGATCAACTTACAACCAGTCGTTGGAAATCACTTGAACTTGATGCTAAAGACTATCTTAATAATATCGGTCAAAAAACTTCATCTGGTGAGGTTGATCGATCTATATTAGAGCAAGTATGGTCGAGACCAACATTTGAAGTTAATGGCATTTATGGTGGGTATACAGAAGAAGGTACAAAAACCGTAATTCCTTCAAAGGCGACTGCAAAAATAACATGCAGATTAGTAGGAATGCAAGACCCTGATGAATTAATTAAAAACATACACCAGTATATCGAGAGTAAACTTCCTGTTGGAGTGTCCGTTTTTTTTAAAGGTTATGAGGGTGCTTCGGCTATTCAAGTAGATACATCAACAGATTTTTTTAAATCAGCAGAGAATGCGATTAAGAAGGAATGGAGTGTTAGCCCAATTCTAACTGGAGGCGGTGGTTCTATTCCAATTGTTGAAAGTTTTAAGCGTAAACTTGGAATAGATTCCCTATTGGTTGGCTTTGCTCTTGATGATGATTGTATTCACAGTCCAAATGAAAAGTATAATTTAGAATCTTTTCATAAAGGCATTAGAACATGGGCAAGGATTATTAATAATATTAAAAAATAATATTATTTTATATAAAAATTTTTTAGAGAAAATTTCTTTTGATAATTTCTTTTACATCTATAAAATTGTTTGCAATATAATCTGGATTAAGTTGTTCTATTTCTGTTTCGCTGTAGCCAAATGTAACACCAATTACTTTTATTCCTGCTAATTTAGCTGCAATTATATCATTTTCAGAATCACCAACCATTATTGCGTTGAGCTTTTTAATATTTTTTTCTTTAATTAGAGTAAGCAATGGTAATGGATCAGGTTTCATTTTTGAAAGAGTATCTCCAGCAACTATATTACTAAAATAATCCAACAGCCCCATCTTTGAGAGTAATATTTTTGTTAGCTTTTCTGGTTTATTTGTGCAAATAGCTATATTTATGTCATTTTCTTTAAGCATATTTAATGTTTCGATCATATTAGAAAATGGTTTGCTATCTTGATATATATTGTTTTTATAATATTCTAAGAATGCTAGTGTTAGTTGATTGATTTTATCGTCTGGTAATTGAATATTTCGAGATAACAATGACTTTTCTATTAAATATTTTCCGCCTTTACCTATGATTTTTCTTGATTCCTCAATATTTATTGGGTTACTTATTGTATCCCTTAAAGCAAAATTTGCAGAATTTATCAAATCTGGCGCGGTATCTACTAAGGTTCCGTCTAAATCAAATATAACCATCTTTTCTCTGTGCATTTTATAAACTCATTTTTAAAATTGTATTATTATTACATTTTTAGTATTCTTAATAATGGATAATTAATATATTATTATAATAGAATATTACACAATAGATAGCGTGATGGAATCAAATATTAAGAGTAAAAAGTTTCGCGCAGCTAATCTAGCTATGCAATTTATTGAAGATGGTATGTGCATTGGTTTGGGCACGGGTTCTACTGCGAATGAGTTCATCTTATTGTTGAGTCTAGCAATTAAGAACGGTATGAATATCAAATGTGTGGCAACTTCAAAAAAAACAGAAGATTACGCTTCAATTCTTGGTATACCAATATTTGAACTTGATGAAATTAAGGTTTTAGATGTAACAATCGATGGTGCAGATGAATTTGATGAGCAGATGAATCTTATAAAAGGTGGAGGTGGGGCTTTATTAAGAGAAAAAATAGTTGCATCTGTTTCTAAGAGTTACGTTATAATTACTGACGATTCAAAGAAATCAATAAATTTAAATACGTTTCCTTTGCCGATAGAGATTATTAAATTCTCTCCAAAAACAACTATGTTAAAGATCAAATCATCATTAATAGGCGCTGGAATTAATGTAGATATTCAATTACGTAAAAATGATAATGGAAGTATATTTGTATCAGATGGCGGCAATTTTATAGTTGATTGTGCATGTGATTTTATAAAGGATCCGGTTGGTGTAGAAAGCTTAATTAGAAGTATCAATGGAGTAATTGAAAGTGGTTTATTTGTTGGAATGGCAGATAAAATAGTTGTTGCTCATGAAAATACAATAGAAATTATAGAAAAATAATATAACTGTAACCGTAATATGTTAAAAATAAAAATATTATATAAGATTTCAATTCTATCGATTGCTACCTTTGTAATATTTCTGTCACAATTTAAACAAGTAGAGGGTGGTGAGTTGCTTGATCTAGCCAATGAACACGTTGATGTTTACTTGGTACCTACGTTAATTGATACCATGAAACCACTAATTGCTGAAAAAATACTTAAAGATATTGAGAGTTTAGATTTATTGTTATCAAAAGATGAAAGTAAGCTTATAGCAGAAAAAATTGCTTTTTCTACTGTAAGTAGAATGACTGAAGACATACCAATAATTGCTTCCAAAACAATGATAAAATATTTTACCAAAAGCGATATTGAAAAATTAACAGAGATTTACTCTTTAGATTCAGATAATGGTATATTATTTGCAAAGAAATCTTATCTTTATCAAAGTGAATTAGCGCAAAAGATAAGTTTATATATCTATGCAAATATGGAAGAAATAGTTACCGAAGTGATCGATGATATTGCTGCTAATCAGGTAGATGTTAATACATTAAAATAAAGAGTATATGTTATGAAAAAATTTGACTGTGATTTATTTGTTATAGGTGCTGGTTCAGGTGGGGTTAGGGCGGCCAGGATGTCTGCAAATTATGGGGCACGTGTTATTATTTCTGAAAAATATAGAGTTGGTGGAACTTGCGTTGTGCGTGGATGCATACCAAAAAAATTACTATCTTATGCAAGCAAATTTTCCGAAAGCTATAAGATTTCAGAGGATTTTGGCTGGACAATGAATAACAGAAAATTTGATTGGAATAAGTTAATTTCAAGCAAAGACAAAGAAATCAATAGGTTAAGTAGTATATATTCAAATAATTTGATAAAATCAGGTGTTAAAATTATTGAATCTGAGGCATCTATTTTAGATCATAATAAAATAAAAATTCATTCCACAGGTGAAATAATTAGTGCAAAGAATATTCTAATTGCAACAGGCTCTCAACCTTATATTCCAGATATTGAAGGTTCGAAGTATGGAATAACGTCAAATGAGGTATTTGATTTAAAGATTTTGCCTAAAAGCTGTGTAATAGTTGGTGGAGGCTATATAGCAATGGAATTTGCTTCTATTTTTCATGGTTTGGGTGTGGATGTAAATATAGTGCATAGGGGAAGTTCTGTATTGAAAGACTTTGATTACGATATAGGGGACTCGTTAAAAGAAGAATTCGGGAAGAAGTCACTAAAGCTATTTCTAAATGCTGGCTTAGACTATATCAAAAAGAATAAAGATGGTTATGGAGTTGGCTTAGACAATGGGAAGACTATTCAAACAGATATTGTTATCTTTTGTACGGGTAGGGTTCCTAACACAAAAAGTTTAACTTTAGATAGGTTAGGGGTAAAGTGTACATCGAATGGAGCGGTTATAGTCGATTCTCATATGAGAACATCGATTCCTAATATTTTTTCTATCGGTGACGTTACGGATATATTCCAACTTACCCCCGTGGCAATTAAGGAGGGGGCTGTTCTTGCAAGTAATTTATTTAATAAAACTAATATGAAGGTAGATTATAGCAATATTCCAACAGCCGTTTTCTCACAACCAGAAATTGGTAGCGTTGGGTTAACTGAAAAAGAAGCATTAAATATTTATAAAAGAATATATGTTTACAAGACAAAGTTCAAACCAATGTATTATTCCTTGTCTAGTGATGGAAGTAAAACGATGATGAAATTAATTGTTGATCAAGATACTGATAAAATACTTGGATGCCATATTGTTGGAGATGATGCGGCTGAAATCATTCAAATAATGGCAATTGTGTTAAAAAAAGAAGTAACAAAAGATGAGATGGATAACACAATGGCTTTGCACCCTACAATGTCCGAAGAGTTGGTTACAATGAAAGATAGAATAGCTGTTGAATTGTAGTGTCTTAAATATATATAAATATATTTCATATAATTATATATATAATTATTGCTGTACATAAAATTAAGCTAATGTATAAGTATATTTTTTAGATTTTTTACTTAAGGAGCAAGATAAATGGTTACATGGTCCCCATCAAGCTGGAGAGAGAAACCAATTAAACATGTCCCAGATTATCCTAATTTGGATCATCTAAAAGAAGTTGAAAAAAAGATAAAGAGTTATCCGCCTTTAGTATTTGCTGGAGAGGCAAGAAATTTAAAAAATATATTGGCAGAAGCAAGTGATGGGAAAGCTTTTTTATTACAAGGAGGCGATTGTGCTGAATCATTCTTAGAACATGGTCCAGATACAATAATGGATACTTTTAAATTATTTTTGCAAATGTCTGCAGTATTAACTTACGCCGCTTCTGTTCCTGTTATTAAGGTTGGCAGAATAGCAGGTCAATTTGCAAAACCCCGCTCTTCTGACACTGAAGTCATTGATAATAAAGAGTTAATGAGTTATAGGGGTGATATTATAAACGGTATTGAATTTAACGAAAACTCCAGAACACCAGATCCAGAGCGGCTATTGAAATCATATCGCCAATCAGCAGCGACATTAAATCTTATAAGATCTTTATCTCAAGGAGGTTATGCTAATTTAGAGCATGTGCATAATTGGACATTAGAATTTTTAAATAATTCCCCTGTTAGTGAAAAATATAAAGATCTTGCTAATCAAATATCTCAAACTCTTGGATTCATGAGGGCGTGTGGTATTACCCCCCAATCATCCCATGCCTTAAGAACTACCGATTTATATACCAGTCATGAGGCTCTTTTATTAGGTTATGAAGAGGTTATGGCAAGAGTAGATTCAACTACTGGAGATTGGTATGCCACTTCAGCTCATATGCTTTGGATTGGGGACAGAACAAGAAATCCAATAGAAGCTCATACCGAATTTTGTAGAGGAATTAAAAATCCAATTGGAATTAAGTGTGGCCCATCAATGACTGAAGATGATTTATTAAAGTTACTAGATATATTAAACCCAGAAAATGAGAAAGGTAGAATTGTACTCATTGCTAGATTTGGTTTTGATAATGTAGAAAAGCATTTGCCAAGGTTAATTAGATGTGTAAAAAATCATGGTCATCATGTATTATGGTCATGCGATCCAATGCATGGAAATACTGTTAAAGCATCTAGTGGATTTAAAACACGGCCATTTGAAAATATTATGATGGAAGTTAGGAATTATATGAAGGTTCATAAAAATGAAGGTACTTATCCTGGTGGCATACATGTGGAAATGACTGGAAATAATGTAACCGAATGTACAGGTGGCGCAATGTCTATAAGTGATGCAGATCTATCGTCTCGATACAATACGCATTGTGATCCGCGTTTAAATGCAAACCAAGCTTTAGAGCTTGCTTTTTTGGTAGCAGAAGAAATTAGGTTAGCAAAAAATAATATATAATCAAAAATAATAATCAACATGTCAGAAGTAAATATAAAAGATTCCCTTAAAATAACTCTTGCACAATTGAATCCTGCCGTTGGTGATGTAGATGGTAATTTGAGTATTGTTCGAAATGCAAGAGAGATTGCTAAAAAAAATAATTCTGATTTGGTTGTTTTTCCTGAATTATTTTTATCGGGTTATCCACCAGAAGATCTTGTACTAAAGCCTGCATTCATAAAAAAAATTGATAGCGCGCTAAAAGCTCTTGTTAAAGAAACAAATGACATGGGCCCAGCTATCTTATTAGGCTTACCAACTCAAGGGAAACACAAACCATTTAATTCAATAGCTCTAATTGATTGCGGAAAGATCGTTGCAATACAGCACAAAGTTCATTTGCCTAATTACGGAGTGTTTGATGAAAAAAGAGTATTTGAAAAGGGTTCAATGCCTGGGCCTGTAAATTTCAGAG
>JABIEF010000065.1 GCA_018651345.1 Rhodobiaceae bacterium | reverse complement strand
TCTCGAACAATCAATAGGGTTCAGACTTGTGACCTTACGCTCCGGAGGCATGGGCTAGATTAATCTAAAAGCTCATATAAGGCTACATAACTTGTAGTACCAATTGCTTTGCCCCATAAATCCATGCCCCATTAACAATTTCACGTCATAGATGGGAATACCTTAAATCAGTCGATTTACACTAAAGGTATGCCTGAGTGAATGGAAATACCTACTTCGAATCTGAGTCCGTTTCAGTATCTAAACCCAAATCTATTACTCCAGCTTCATCTAGAGCGAATGCTAATAATAGAAATGCAAAAGCAATAATGTACTGAGTCGTGGTTAACTCTCCGGTTTGTGCTAATTCAGGGCTTTTCTCAATAATAAAATCATCATTTTGACCATTTTTTGAGCCATTTAATTTTTGAATAACTTGGTTTTTTGGTAGTGCTCCAATAAACCTATCTATTTCTACTCCGTTCTCTTCTATTATTGTGGTTGGAACGGAACTAACATTATATTGTTGCTTCAGAGCTTTATTTTTATCTATATCAATAAATTGTATTAAGTATCCCTCACTTTTAATTTCATTCATTATTGGTTTGAATTTCTTACAGGGACCACACCACGTGGCTGTAAAATACTTTGCGGTTTTGATTCTATTTTTCTTAGATACTTCTTGTTCTGGTTCTTTGGTTAGATCTTCTTCGATAAATTGTTGTTCTAAAAAATTTAATTTTTTGTTTTCAGCTTCTAATTCTTTTGCTTTTTCTAAGTTTGTACTTATAGTATTTTTGTTTAGAAGGCTTGAGGATTCTTCTCCAGTTATTATCAATTTTTGACCTACTTCTAAATCTAAACTCATTAGATTATTCCAGTTTCCCAAATCTTCCGCATCTAAATTTAATTCAGAGGCTATATCTGTAAGAGTTTGACCTTCTTTGACAATATATGTTGAATCATCAATCTTTTGAGAAAATATGAATGTCATAATGGTAAATAAATATATAAAAATTTTCATTTAAAATGCCTCTTATTAAAGTTTTAGTGAATTATTACTAAATATCAAATTTTATTCCTTTTCCACTTTTGCTATCATAATACTTGAAACCCTTAGTTACTATTATATCCTCGCTCGAGGTATTGTCATCTTTATTAATAAATCTGAAAGTTGGGTTCTTAGTAACATAATAGTATCCATTTGGTAAAATTACTCTGCATAATCCATTCTCATCTGTTTTTAACATTCTTTTGAACTTTGATTTATTTCTTTCAAGATCAAAAGTATGCAAATAAAAAGATTGATTATCTTTAGACTTAACAAAAATACATTTGTCATCTGAAAAATCAACTACATAGTCGTCTTCATTCGACATATCTATTTTCGTTTCAGGAAAGTAGTATCCATCGACATTGTGGTTAACCATGATTTCAACAAATTTACTAAACTTAGTTGTAGAAAAAACTAGAGAGTGGTTGCTTTGTGGCTTCAATTTTCCAATTTGCTTGTAAAAAGATCCAACAGTATTATATCTGCAATAAATATTATATTTACCTAATATTTTTTTGTTATTTTCTTTTAAAATTATATTTACTGAGTTGCCACCAAGAACTTTAGATTCTGAAAATATTGGTAGTCTTGGACGTACATACTTATCTTCCAATACCACAGGGAATATCATCTTTGGTTTTTTATAAGTTAAAGATGTGTGACCAAGGTACACCTTCTTTGTTCCTGTTTGTTCTGCAATTATATACTTTTTACCTCTGAAAGAAATAGTATTATCATATGGACCGGGAGTAGTTGATATACCAACGAATAAATGCCCTGGCGTATTAATAAGAACAATAGACTCACTTGTAATAGCGTGATATATTGATGCAAAAAGGACAGCTTTACTGTCACAGTCAGACCATTTATTTTTTAAACTTAATGGCGGTGGAGCGAAACCATTTGTAAATTTACCATTCAAAATTCTCTGCGGAATACCATATGGAATATCTTGACAAAAAGCTAATATTAGATCAACGACATCTCTCATGTTTAATTTTTCTTCCTTGGCAATACTTATTACAATATCAGCAATTCCAGCAACCAAAGATCTACTATCGTTAATTAGAAGATTATAATTAATACTCAAATATCCGGTGTTTTTGTCTATATGAAAATATCCATCATGATAAATCTTGTTCCTATCTAAACGCGAGATACTAGTTTTTTTTAGTATTTCTTCAGGTATTCCAAAATCATTAATCATTTTATCTGATTCTTTTCTAGGGGCGTTCCACGTCCATATTCTAGTTTTATTGTTATGATCTTTAAACTTATAAGAGTAGGTATAATATTTTTCATCGCTAATAACTTCTTGTCTAGTCCCTTCATTTTTACTGTAGCCTTCAATCTCATCGTTAATTGAGCTTGGAAGCATTTCTATATAATGAGGTATAAGAACTGTCGAAAATAATGAGCAACAAAAAAATAGAAGGGCAATAAATGCAATAAGATAGGTTCTAAGCATTATTTATTAATTAATCTCTTCCATCTGCGGAGGTATCATTAATTCCGTATCATCCTTATTATA
>JABIEF010000064.1 GCA_018651345.1 Rhodobiaceae bacterium | reverse complement strand
TGATATAACGGATACTGCTAAAAGACATAAGCCAGGATTACACCACATTGCTTTCGAATTTCCAGAAAGAGAAGATTGGTTGTTGGCAATGGAAGGCGTTAAGGCTAAGGGTATACCATTTGTATCTGGTCCTTATGTTCATGGTCATGAAGCTGATTATTATGAGGCAGATGACAATGGAATGGGTTTTGTAGGTGGTAGTGGTAGTCATGCTTTTTATATATGCGATCCAGATGGAAATAGACTTGAATTTTATTGTTGGATGATGAAAGTAACTCAGAAATCTATTGCCGCGCCAAATCCAGATCTTTAATGTTTTTAATATGAGATTACTAATATTTATTACTCTTATAACTTGCATTAATATTAATAATACATATTCACATGGTACAATCAACGTAATCAATGTAAAAAATAATATTGGTTACATTGATTTGTCAATTTATGATAATGAAGTTGCGTTTTATGGTAAATCTGACCCAATAGTAAGAATAAAGAAAATTGCAACAAAAGGACTAACTTCAATACCTCTTTCAAATTTACATGAAGGCAAAGTGTCTATTTTTGTTTTTCATGATCAAAATGAAGATTCTAAATTTAACCAAGGTTTTCTCTGGAAAAATCTTGAAGGATTTGCTTACAGTAATAATTATATACCAAAATCTAAACCTATTTATCTGGAAACCATTGTTGAGATAAAGCATAATATACCGTTAGAATTAACATTAAAATACTAGGAATAAAGATTAAATGGTAGGCGCTCTATTGGCACTATTATCCTCTGCTTGTTTTGCTCTTAATGTTACGGCATTAAGGAGAGGAGTATTAAATGCATCGGTATTGCAAGCTATTGCTGTAACCGTTCCAATTGGTGTGCCTTTTTTCTTGTTAACTCTCTGGATTTTTGACTGTTACGATACCTTGCTTGACATAACCTCATCTTCTTGGATTTATTATGCTATTGCTGGCATAACGCATTTTGTTATTGGAAGGTATTGCAATTATCAAGCAACGAAATTACTAGGAGCAACTCAAGCTGGTCCTGTTACGCAATTAGGTTTATTAATCTCTGTATTTTCTGCTTTTTTCT
The DNA here is from genome assembly GCA_018651345.1 of Rhodobiaceae bacterium. GTDB lineage: Bacteria > Pseudomonadota > Alphaproteobacteria > Rhizobiales > TMED25 > CAJIYR01. The sequence goes on along the minus strand of JABIEF010000064.1, from coordinate 1,463 downwards.
TTTTACAAGAAAATATAAATATTACTCTTATTGCAGGCATACTATTGATTTTAGCGGGTCCTCTAATAATACTAATTGGAAAATCTAAAAAAGATTCAGTAGTTACAAAATCTGGCATTAAAATTAACTATAAAGAAGGTTATTTATGGGGTCTTATGTGTGCTGTTTGTTTTGGTCTTAGTCCTTTTCTAATAAAACTTGGGCTTAATGATGGAGGGCTAAAAGAGAATATTGTTGGATGTTTTGTATCTTACTTAAATGCAACAATACTTGTCTATATTATTTTATTGGCAAAAAAAGAGCCATTGATCAATAATTACAAAATGAATAAAAGTTCTTTACAATGGTTTCTGGTAACAGGTTTTTTAGTATTTCTATCACAGCTATTAAAGTATATGGCACTGGCATTTGCTCCAATTACCATTGTAGAACCTATTCAAAGGACAACAGTAATATTTAGAATATTATTTAGTTGGATGATAAACAGAAAACACGAAATTATAGACTTGCAAACAATATTAGGAATCTTTGTATCTCTAGCAGGCGTCTATGCAATAATTTTGAATATATAAAAAAGGTCTATAAGAATTAGTATAGACCTTTTTGTAATCATATATTTTATATCAAATAACAGGGTTTGATTATATCATCTTACTTATTGATATTTTAAGGATAAGCTATCGCTATCATCTTCGAAGCGTCCTGTAAAATATTCAACATCTTCTGCTGTAAACGGAATGTATTCATTTGACACAGGAACTTTTGGTGGGCTTGTGTACCAAATCCATATAGATATTGTTGACATGATAAATACAATTATAGCCATGGAAATAACTTGTATTTTGTTATGTTCTCTAGCTTTTTTTTTATATTTAGACATATCTTTACCAATCTATGTTAGTAAAATGTTTATTTATTATTCCATATAATAGTCAACATCCGCAGCAGTAAATCCAACAACTGAGTTGTCAACTGGATCTCCTGGAGGAGTTGTTTTCCAGATATAAAATGCAGTACCAGCCATAAACGATACTACAATTGCCATTAAAATAATTTGCGTCGAATTTTTCATTTAATTTCTCCAATGAATTGGCTAATGTTATAATTATATACATACCTTTGAATGTAAAATATAACAAGTAATCTTTTTGCATAAATCTTTATATTCTATATAAAGTTATTATTTGTTATTTATAGTGTCCCATAGTTTCTCACTTGTTACTGGCATGTTTAGATCTGTATCATAACCATTAGTCTCAAGTGCATTTAATATAGCATTCATTATTGTTGGCAATGCGCCTGATATTCCAGCTTCACCACAACCTTTCAATCCCAAGGGATTTGTCTTTGCTGGCACTGGATGTGATTTGAATTTAAAGTCCATTGGTATATGAGATGCTCGAGGCATGGTATAATCCATAAACGAACCCGAAAGCAATTGTCCGTAATCATCGTATGTCGTA
>JABIEF010000063.1 GCA_018651345.1 Rhodobiaceae bacterium | reverse complement strand
GACAAATCTTCACTACTTTCCACAGCTTTAAGGAAACCATCCAAGTCCTTACTAACGGAATTCATCGAATTCTCTTCTTCTGCTAATTGAAACAGTGCCTTAGCATAGCGATTTGCTGCCTCTGGTATTGATTGATCGTTGCTTTTCACTTAAGCAGCCCTTTTTAAAATAAAATGCTTAAAACTTATTCTATGTTATTAGTAAAATCTTGAACATATTTCAAGATAAATCTAATAAATATTCATACCAATTAACACAGGTATTTATCTTACGCAATATAATGATTACATCTTTCAACAAAGAACAACATAATCTTCGCATTTTTTATTGAAACTATAAAAAATTATATGGATCAACATCTACTGTGATTTTTACATCATGTTCTATTTTTATTTTTGCAATCCATTGTTTTACAAAAACTTGTATTTTATTGTTTTTAGGTCCCTTTAATAAAAATCTCATCCTGTATCTACCTCTAATTCTTGCAATTGGAGCTTCTATGGGACCTAATAAGGTAATATCTTTAGGCGGAAAACTATTTATTAATAGCTTCTTTGATGCCATCGTCACTTTATTTTTATCTCTAGAAGATATAATCAACGAAATCATTCTTGTAAATGGAGGCAAAGACTGATTTTCTCTCATTATCGCCTCTTCTTCGTAGAATAGATCCCTTTCCCCAGAAACTATTGCTTGCAGTACAGGGTGTTCAGGCATATGGGTTAATAATATCACTTCACCTTGGCGTTTCTCCCGGCCAGCTCTTCCTGAGACTTGATGTAGAAGCTGGTAAGTCTTTTCAGTAGCCCTCATATCTGTAACACCTAATCCAAAATCAGCATCAATAACGCCAACCAATGTTAGAAATGGGAAATGATGCCCTTTTGCTACTAGCTGTGTTCCTATTATTAAATCAATATTATTAGATTTTATTTGATTAAGGGTACTATTAATATCCTTAATACCAGCCAAGTGATCGCTTGACATAATTGCTATTCTTATATCAGGAAAAATCTTTCTAACTTCTTCTGATAATCTTTCTATACCTGGTCCACAAGGCACTAATGTATCACTTGCAAAACAAGACAAACATTTATTAATATTCTTTGAATGATAGCCGCAATGATGGCATCTAAATTGATTGAATTGTTTATGTTCAACTAACCATGTTGAACAATTGGGGCATTCCATTCTAACTCCACACTTACGGCATATGGTTAAAGGTGCATAACCTCGTCTATTTAAAAATAGCAATACTTGCTCTCTTTTATTAAAAACACCTTCCATCTTTTCAATCAACTCAGAGGGGATCCAGCTTTCTTTACTAATTTTTGAAGATTTCATATCCATAATACTTACCAACGGCATATTGGCATTACCATACCTTTTGTTTAAGGAGATTTTTTTATATTTTTGATTTCTTATATTTACATAGGTTTCTAATGATGGCGTTGCACTTGAAAGAATTGTATTTGCATTTGATAGCATGGACCTTACTAATGCCATGTCTCTAGCTTGGTATATTATACCCTCTTCTTGTTTATATGCAGATTCATGCTCTTCATCTACGACTATCAAACCCAAGTCAGAAAAAGGTAAAAAAAGCGATGATCGTGCTCCAATAATTATCTTTATATTATTGGAAAGAACACCATCCCAGACTCTTTTTCTTTGTTTGATGGATATACCAGAATGCCATTCAGCAACAAATTCACCAAAATTATTCTTAAATCTTATTAAAAATTCAGAAGTAAGGGCTATTTCAGGAAGCAACACAAGGGCTTGCTTATTTTCTAATAAAAACCCTTCAATAGCCTTCATATACACTTCAGTTTTTCCTGAACCTGTAACCCCATCGAGAACGACCGTCTGAGCTTCCTTTAAATTAAATATTTGTATTAGATCTCTCGCAGCAATATCTTGTTCTTTAGATAGCTTACTTTTTCTAAACTCATTTGGATCAAATATTTTATTTTGCGTATTATTTTCAACTGCTTTTAACTTCTGTGATTTAACCATGTGATTAATTACAGAATAAGATACTCCCGTCTTTGATATAATTTCTGCTTTAGTTAAAATTATATCTCCTACAAAGATATCTTCTACAAGCTTCCTTTGCGGTGTTTCTTTAATTAGAACATTCCTATCTATTTGATAGCAAGCGTCTAATTTAAAGACTCTTTCAAGTTCTTTAACTCTAAAGGACGCTTTTAAAACATTCCCTAATGGAGATAAATAATAATTAGAGACCCATTCAACGAAATTCAGTAGGTCTAGTGGTAATGAATTAATATCCATTACACTAATAATATTTCTTATTTTATTTTTATCCGGCATATCCATTTGATCGCTATTATGCCAAACAACTCCATATGTTTCTCTGTTTGAGATTGGAACTTTTACTATAGAACCTGAAGTAACTAATTTTGTGTGCCTATAAAAATATGGTTTATTAACTGCAATTGGTAACAACACAGGAATATAATATACATTTTCCTCCATAAAAATATCCAATAATACTGTTAGTAATCATTATATTAAATGACAATTTTATAATTAATTTAATTTAATTACCAATATTTAACTAAGTGATAATAAATATTGATTACCTTATTTTAAGAATGCAATCGTTTTATAAATTATAATTAACATTAATACGATAAACAATATACTTTTTATCAACACCAATGTTAGCTAGGGGTTAAAATGAAATTTTTTATCGACACAGCAAATATAGAAGAAATTAAGTCGCTTTCTGAAACAGGTTTAATCGATGGCGTTACCACTAATCCAACATTAATCGCTAAATCTGGAAATGATATTAAAGATACGATTAGAAATATTTGTAAGATAATTAAAGGACCTGTGAGCGCAGAGGTGACGGCAATTAATTCTACAGGTATGATCGAAGAAGGAAAAATACTATTCGATATAGCCGAAAATGTAGTAGTAAAAGTGCCCCTAACCTTTGAAGGTTTAATTGCTTGTAATAAGCTAAGAGAAATAGATATACCTGTTAATGTTACGCTCTGCTTTTCATCTTCACAAGCCCTGCTTGCTGCAAAAGCTGGGGCAACATTCATATCTCCATTTATAGGAAGACTTGATGACATTGGGCTAGACGGTATGAATCTTATAAGTGAAATTAGAACAATTTATGATAATTATGACAACATTACAACAGAGATACTCGCTGCATCAATAAGGACTAATAATCATGTTATCAATGCGGCCTTGCAGGGAGCAGACGTAGCAACAATTCCTCCTAAAATACTAAAAGAGTTATTTGATCATCCTCTTACTAAAAGTGGACTTGATACTTTTTTAGATGACTGGGGAAAAACTGGACAAAAGATAGTATAATTAAAATGCAAAAAATTACATATGAACTTCCTTCCTTAAAGGAAGAAACTAACCAAGCTTTAACTTGTTGGTATAATTATATAGCCGACGAAAAAAGGGTTTCAAAAAATACAATAGAGGCGTATAGCACAGACGTTGAAAGTTTTTTTGATTTTCTTTCTTCACATATTGGTGGTCCAATTTCTTTAACTAATTTAAAAAACTTAGTTGCATCTGATTTTAGAGCATTTATGGCATCGCGTAGACGAAGTGGATCGGGGCCACGAACTATCGCAAGATTAATGTCTAGTCTGAGATCCTTATTTCAATATTTAGAAAAAGTTGATATTATTAAAAACCATGCAATTCACAGTGTTAGAATACCTAAAATACCACATAGCATCCCTAAACCACTTAGCACTAATCAAGCAAATAATTTAATAGATGATAACGAAAAAAATAGTTGGGTTATTGCAAGAGATAATGCAATATTTTTATTACTTTATGGATGTGGCTTAAGAATATCCGAAGCATTGGAGTTAAATATAAAAGATGCCCCCACAGAAGATTGGCAAGACAGTATAAGGGTAATGGGAAAAGGAAGAAAAATAAGAGAAGTGCCAATATTGCCTGATGTAAAAAAAGGCATCCTAAGATATCTTGAATTATATCCAGGGAAATCAGATATGGATGCCCCGCTATTTATAGGGGTAAAAGGAGGAAGACTAAGTCCAAGAATAGTTCAAATTACAATGCAGAGAATGAAAAATAGTATGAACCTACCAGATAACGCAACACCCCATTCATTAAGGCATTCATTTGCAACGCATTTATTGCAAGCGGGTGTTGATTTAAGATCTATACAAGAACTATTGGGTCATTCAAGTTTATCTTCAACTCAAATTTATACAGAGGTAGATAAGAAAAAATTGACAGATGTTCACCAGAATTCACATCCAAGAAGTGGTCACCTAAAATTGGTTTCAGATAATAGTTAAATCTATAAAATTAAAACTATAAATTTTTTAACGTTAATCCTAGTAAAGCAGGAGAATCTGCAACAATAATACCTGCTGATCTCATAGCTTCTATTTTATCTGAAGCTGCACCACTACCTCCATCAACAATGGCGCCCGCATGCCCCATTCTTCTTCCAGGAGGTGCGGTAATCCCCGCTATAAAACCCACGGTTGGTTTTTTTGTTTTATTTTTTAAAATAAATTCTGCTGCTTCTTCTTCAGCTGATCCACCTATCTCACCAATCATTATTATTGATTCAGTTTTAGGGTCTGATAAAAACATCTCAATAACTTCAATAAAATCTAGACCTTTTATTGGATCTCCACCAATGCCTACACAAGTTGTCTGACCTAACCCTACACTAGTTGTCTGTGCAACAGCCTCATAAGTTAAGGTCCCTGACCTAGACACAATTCCAACTGAACCAGATTTATGTATATGACCAGGCATTATACCAATTTTACATTCACTTGGTGTTATTATACCTGGGCAATTTGGTCCTAACAATATTGACCTACTACCTAATAAAGATCTTTTAACCTTCATCATATCAAGTATTGGTATGCCTTCGGTGATACAAATGATAAGTTCAATTTCTGCATCTATTGCTTCCATTATAGCATCTGCTGCAAATTTAGGTGGAACATATATTACGCTTGCATTTGCTTGGGTTGCATCTTTTGCTTGATACACATTATCGAATACAGGAAGATTTAAATGCTTTGTTCCTCCCTTACCTGGCGTCACGCCACCTACTAACTTTGTACCGTATAATATTGCTTGTTCAGAATGAAAGGTACCTTGAGCACCAGTAAAACCTTGGCATATCAGTTTAGTCTCAGAATTTATTAATATTGACATTATATACTTTCCAAAACAGCCGAAACTATTTTTTTTGCAGCATCATCCAAATTGTCAGCTGATATTACATTTAAACCAGATTCTTTAAGATACTTTTTCCCAATTTCAACATTAGTTCCTTCTAATCTCACTACCAAGGGCACGGAAATATCCAATTCTTTGGCAGCAGCTATGATACCTTCTGCTATAATCTCACAGCGCATTATCCCTCCAAATATATTTACTAAGATACCTTTTACATTTGGATCAGAGAGAATTATCTTGAATGCATTCATAACTTGTTCTTTATTTGCACCACCACCTACATCCAAAAAATTTGCAGGACTTGATCCATACAGCTTTATGATATCCATTGTAGCCATTGCTAAACCAGCACCATTAACCATACAGCCAATTGCACCATCAAGTTTAACATAGTTTAATCCATGTTCTGATGCTTCTATTTCTAAAGGGTCTTCTTCATCGAGATCCCTCATACTTAATACAGATGGATTCCTGTACAAAGCATTTGAATCAAAATTCATCTTAGCATCAAGGCAAACAAGATCATTGTCAGCAGTCACTACAAAAGGATTTATTTCCAATAAACCAAGATCATTTTCTACAAACAATTCGTACAAATTTTTAATTATCTGAGTAAATTTATTGTAAAGATCTTTTTCAATTCCAAGGCATTCAACCATTTGTCTAATATGAAAAGGCATAATTCCATATACTGGATCAATAGCTATTTTTGAAATCTTCTCCGGATTTGTTTTAGCAACTTCTTCTATATCCATACCGCCTTCTGAAGAAACAATAAAAGATATAGCGGAGGTTTTTCTGTCAACCAAGCATGACAAATATAACTCTTCTTTTATATTACACCCATCCTCAATATATAGTCTTTTTACAATCTTACCTTGTGGACCCGTTTGTTTTGTTATCAGATTCATTCCAAGAATATTATTTGCTTCTGCTTCCAAGGCTGTCATGTCCTTAACAACTTTAACTCCGCCCCCTTGGCCTCTTCCACCAGCATGAATTTGAGCTTTAACAACCATAATCGGACCAGGTAGAGTTTTTGCAACTTCTAATGCTTGCTCAACACTAAAAGCTACTCCGCCATCAAGGATAGGAATTGAATATTTTTTAAAAATTTCTTTAGCCTGATATTCATGTATATTCATTAAAATTTACCTATCTATGAGCTATGGTTATTGGGTTCTTTTTTAAGAAATACTTGGATCAATTTCTTTACAAGTTTCTACTAAATTCTTAACTGATTCAACTGAACCATTGAATTCGTCTTGTTCATCTTTGTTGAGATGAATTTCAACAATTTTTTCAACTCCATTAGCTCCAATAATTACCGGAACACCTATATAAAGTCCATTTACATCATATTCTCCAGATAAATATGCTGCTGCTGGCAATACTCTTTTTTTATCTTTAAGATAAGACTCAGCCATTGATATCGCAGAACTAGCTGGTGCATAATAAGCTGAACCTGTTTTTAGTAATGAAACTATCTCTGCTCCCCCATCTCTTGTTCTTTGCACAATATCATTTAATTTTTTTTCTGTTATCCAGTTCATTTTAATAAGATCTGGCAATGGAATACCAGCTACCGTTGAATATCTTATTAGAGGAACCATAGTATCTCCATGCCCGCCTAGAACAAAAGCTGTAACATCCTCTACCGATACTTGCATCTCATCGGCAAGAAAAAACCTAAATCTTGCAGAATCTAGAACACCTGCCATACCACAAATCATATTAGGCTTATGTCCTGTCGCTTTTTGTAGCGCCCAGACCATTGCATCCAAAGGATTAGTTATACATATAACGAATGAATCTGGAGCATACTTTTTTATTCCTTCGCCAACAGCACTCATTACCTTAAGATTGATCCCTAGTAAATCATCTCGACTCATACCTGGTTTTCGTGGAACCCCTGCGGTAACTATTACAACATCAGAATCTGCAATATCTTTGTATGACGAGGTACCTTTTAATGATGAATCGAAACCTTCTATTGTGCTTGCTTGAGACAGATCTAACGCCTTTCCTTGAGGAATCCCGTCAGCAATATCAAATAGTACTATATCACCTAGTTCTTTTAGACCAGCTAATAGAGCTAATGTACCACCAATTTGACCTGCACCTATCAATGATATTTTATTTCGTGCCATAGAGAGAACTCCTTTTGTTTTATTATATTGTGTGTAGTAAACTTGTTATAAAATAATTACAAGTATATCTATAAAAAATAATTGTTTATACTCGGTTAATTAAAGCTTTTATTCAAATATTCAGCCGACTGCATCTCTTCTAATCGTGAAATTGTACGTCTAAATATTTTTAAATCTTTACCTTCTTGTAAAAGTTCACTTGGCGACTTCTCTGCCAATATAAAAATCAAAGATCTGGCTTCATATAAAGTATCAATAAGGTTTATAAATCGTTTCGTTTCGTTTCGTTTCTTTTCGTCTAACAAAGGTATATCTGAGATAAATATAATATCAAATTTATCTGCAATTGCTAAATAATCTATAACACCTAGAGGTTTTTGACATAATTCAGAAAAATTAAATCTTACACATCTGCCAACTGATCTAAGTACATCAATTTGCCTTCCCTTTAACTGGATAGAAATAGGGTACTCTTCTGAACTGCCCTTAACTTCGGTCCAAGATTTCTCAAAATCTTTCCTATTTTTTGGTATAATTGGATTATAATATACAGGCCTTTCCCTGACTCTATCTAATCTATAATCTTTATCAGCAGTTAAATAATGCGTATTCATATAATTTTTTAATACATCTATGAATGGGAGAAAAAGACTTCTGTTTAAACCGTCTTTATACAAATTATCAGGGTGAATATTTGAAGTTGCAATTACAAGTACATTTAGTTCAAATAAATTTTCGAATAATCTGCCAATAATCATCGCATCTGCAATATCCTCAACCTGAAATTCATCAAAACATAGAATACTACATTCTTCAGCTACTAATTTTGCTATCACAGGAATTGGATCATCTTCTCTTTTATTTCCTCCAGAAATTTTTTTATTTTTTCTCCATTCAAAAATTCTACTATGCATTTCATTCATAAAAGCATTAAAATGAACCCTTCTTTTCTTCTTTATATCTAAAGAATCAAAAAACACGTCCATTAACATAGACTTCCCCCTGCCTACATCACCGTGAATATACAAACCTTTGGGGAGTGTAATCTTTTTAAAGCTTTTAAAAAAAAATGTTTTTTGTTTATTGGTATAGTATGGAATAAATTCTAAATAAATTTCTTGGAGACTTTTTACAACCGTTAATTGAGCAGAATCATCTTGTAGCTTCCCAGACTCAATAAGTTTATTATAATTATCAAGTGGAGTGTTATTCATCTGATTTTAACTGCTTACAAATAAAATGCGATACTTAGAAATAGTAATTTCATAAGTAATCCTTACAAAATTACTATTTATTTTGATAAATTTAAGATCTAAAAACCTTACCTATAATATAGTATTCACTCTCTATTTAATAATTAAAAACTTTAATTTTCTTAATCAAATAAATCGAATAAATATATTAAATCTATTGTCCGTAGTGTGACATTTCGTCAAGAAGCTCAAATTCAACTTCCTTACTGCCCAATTCAACTGGATTATCAGTCTGATTTGTTCTCATTATCTTGTCTTCACTGCCCTTTTCACTATCATTTTCAGAGCCCATTGAGCTATATATAAAATATCCAGCAACGGCCAATACAAGAACAGCTATAGCAATCTTAATATTATTGGTCATATTTTTACTCCCTATTTAATAATTAAAAACTTTAATTTTCTTAATCAAGTAAGTATATAATATATGACTCGATTAACAGATTAAAGTAAATTGATTATATATAAATTAATCATAATAACAACAGAACTTTTTTTTTCAGAACACATTTATAAGATTAATTTCATATTTTCTTTATACCTAATCGCCCTTTTAATATAACTAGTTTGAGCCCTTTTCATCATTTTAATATGCTTATCTTGTACATTTCCAATAATCCTTCCAGGGGATCCAAATACAATTGAATTATCAGGTATTTCTTTATTTTCTGGTATAAAACTGTTAGCCCCAATTAAACAATTTTTGCCTATTTTTGCTCCATTTAAAACTATCGCACCAATACCAATCAAAGAATCATCACCAATAAGACATCCGTGTATCATTGCCATATGTCCAATAGTAACCCTTTCGCCTATAATTAGAGAAAAACCTGGATCCGTGTGAGCTACACAGCCGTCTTGAACATTAGAACCCTTACCAACAATTATCTTCTCGTTATCGCCTCTTAACACTGCATTCCACCAGATGCTTGCATCCTCTTCCAAAATCACATTACCAATAACAACAGCATTAGGCGCCACCCAACTCTTAACATTAATATTTGGCTTCAAATCATCAAGCTCATATATCATAGAAATATCCCTTTCGTAAAATTGAATAAAAAAATTAAATCTCTTCGTCTATTAGATGTACAAAAGATCCCATCACATTTTTTCTTACAAGGCCAACATTTTCAGTTTTCAAATTGTCACTATTACAAACAGAAAATAATGGAGATCCCTTTTCCATCAAAATATTGGAATAATGAAATTCATGCCCCCTATAATAGTTATTTTTTCTACCTAAAGCAAAATCTGAAGTACATTGAACACGACGATATCCCAAATGTAACTTAGGATGCATAAAACTTGTAACAAGATTTAGCATATTTAACATATTATGCTCTTCTCCCTTCTTATTTATAATACTTTTTCCTAAAACCATATATCCTCCGCATTCACCATAAATTACTTTCTCTCTATTACTTGCATCTTCCATACCTTTTTTAAAAATATGATTGTTAGACAATCTTTCACTAAATAGCTCGGGATAGCCTCCTGGAAGGAATATACCATCAGCATTATTTGATGGAGGCTCGTCTAATAGTGGTGAGAAAAATGAAATTTCACGGTTCTCTGTTTTCCATTGCTTTAGCATATGCTCATAAATAAAACAAAAAGCTTCATCTTTTGCTACGCTTATATGTTGTCCTAAATTGGGGGAAAAAAAACTATCCATTTTAGGTGCAATAATATTTACCTTAGTTGCTCTTATCAAATCCTCTAAATTGATATTTTGTTCAATCAAATCTGCAGATTCACGTATAATTGACTGCGTATTATCATTTTCTTCAGCAGGAATAAGACCAAGATGTCTATGTTGTAACTTAATTTTATTTGACTTTGGGATGGATCCGAAAACCTTAATCGATAATCGGTTTAATTCATCTACAACTATCTTTTCATGGCGTAAACTTGAAATACGATTTAATATTACGCCCACTATAGAGATATTTCTATTGTAATTTATAAAACCCTGACACAAAGCTCCTATTGATTGACCTTGTCCCGACGCATCAACAACTAATACAACGGGTATTTTATACTTTTGAACTAAACTTGCTGTAGAACCTTCATTTGTAATTGACCCATCAAAAAGACCCATAACTCCTTCAAGTATAAAAAAATCACTATTTGAAAGGCATGAATTAAGAATACTGCCCATTGTTCTTTCGCTCATTGCCCATGAATCAATATTGTAAATCTCTTTATTCGCAGCCACACTTAAAAAAGTCTTATCTATATAGTCAGGGCCAACTTTTGCGCCTGATACGCTGTATCCTTTTTCTCTTAACGCTAAAATTAAGCCTGCGGTTATAATAGTTTTACCACTTCCAGATGAAGGGGCAGAAATACAAAAGCTATTAATATTATTTACCATCTTTTATCACACTACTCTCTAAAATTGATCGAAGATTAACCACAGGACCAATAACTACTATTGATGGAGATGCTATCCTATATAAATTAACATCTTCTACAAGCTTAGATAAAGTTGTTTCCAATACTTTCTGTTCTGGCAGTGATGCATCTTGAATTACAGCAACAGGTTCATCTAAATTTCTTCCTTCATCAATTAATTTATTCCTAATAATACTAAGATTTTTTAAAGCCATATACATAACGATAACAGGTATCTTGGATACCGCATTCCAATTTATATTAGAAGGATCTTTACTTTCTGCATTGTGTCCTGTCATAAATAATATTGACGAATTTGTATCACGAGAGGTTAATGGGATATTAGCAGCTGCTAACCCTCCTATGCCAACAGTAATTCCTGGTATAATTCTATATGGAATATTCACTTTACTTAATGCTTGCGCCTCTTCAGCTCCTCTAGCAAAGACAAAAGGATCTCCTCCCTTAAGACGCAATACTCTATTCTTCTTTTTAGCTAGATCAATAACTAGATCAGAGATATTTTCTTGTGAATGAGAAGGCTTGCCGCCTCTTTTACCCGCGTATACTAATCTTGCTTTTTCTGATGATAAGGATAAAATAGCGTCAGAAACTAATGCGTCGTAAACAATTACGTCAGCTTTTGAGAGTGCGTAGCATGCAAATATAGTGAGTAATCTAGGATCGCCAGGACCTGCCCCTACTAACCAAACCTCACCAGGATTGAACTCTGGCATTTTTATATTATTGTACATTATCATTTGCCGTCTAGAAAATTATGAGTATAAAGTATTTATGTCACAAAAGCTAAAAGAACATTTGCGACGAGGCTGGACAACTGGTGCGTGTGCTCTAGCCGCATCAAAGGCAGCTTATCTAGCACTCTTAACCGGTAGTTTACTTGATAAAATACAGATAAAACTACCAAACGGTGAAAAACCCGAATTTAATATAACATATCAAAACCTTACTAATCAATCGGCTAGTTCTGGTATTATTAAAGATGCTGGGGACGATCCTGATGTGACCGACGGATTGTTAATAATAGCAAGAATATATAGAGGAAAGGAAAATACAGGAATCACTTTTAAAGCAGGGAAAGGCGTAGGAACAGTGACGCTTCCTGGATTACCGCTAGAGCCAGGGGAACCAGCAATCAATCCAAAGCCTCGAGAGATGATATCAAAAATGTTAATTGATATATCAAAAGAATATAAAGTAGAAGCTGATGTTATTGTTGAGATAGAAGTACCTAACGGAGAAACAATAGCTAAAAAAACCTGGAATCCACGATTAGGAATACTTGGAGGAATATCCATTTTAGGAACCACTGGTATTGTTATTCCATATTCTTGCGCCGCATGGATTCATTCAATTCACAGGGGGATAGATGTTGCAAAAAGTTTAGAGATTAAACATATTGCAGCAGCAACTGGTTCTATGTCAGAGAAGGTTATTAAAAGGCATTATAAATTAAAGGATCAGGCTTTAATTGATATGGGAGACTTTATTGGCGGACTTCTAAAGTATCTTAGAAAACATAGGATCCCAAAAATTACAGTTGCAGGCGGATTTGCAAAGATAATTAAACTATCGCAAGGTGCAATGGATCTCCATTCAAGCAGAAGCGAAGTTGATTTCAAGAAAATAGGGCAAGATTTAGAGCTACTGAATATTGATATAAATAAAATCAAAAATTGTTTAAAGGCCAATACAGCCAACCAAATATTGGATATACTCGATGAAGATAAATATATGTATGCAGAATTTATTGCTATAAATGCAAAAGAAAATATCTTAAAAGTTCTAAGAACAGATGATATTCAAGTTGATGTTATTATTATTGATAGAAAAGAAAATATCATAGGACAATCAGAGGTTCATAATGCCTAATATATTGATTATAGGGGGTATAGCAGAGGCAAACAAAATTGCATGTCATTTTATCAATAATAAAAAATATAATATTATACTATCTCTTGCTGGAAGAACGATTAATCCAAGAATCATTACCCCAAATACTAGAATCGGAGGTTTTGGAGGAACAGAAGGTTTAGAGAATTTCATACATACGAGAGACATCGCATTAATTGTTGATGCGACCCATCCCTATGCAACAAATATATCTCGAAATGCTATACAGACTTCTGAAAAACTAAAAGTGCCGATAATTTCTTATATTAGGAGAGAGTGGAAAAGATCATATCTTGACAATTGGATAGATGTGAAAACTTTTGAAGATGCAATAAAATATCTTCCTAAATTTTCTCGTACTTTTTTATCTTTAGGAAAACAAAATCTGGATTTATTTTCAAATTTAAAAAAACATTGGTTCTTGATTAGAACGATAGATAAAATACAATTAGATACATTCAAAGCTTCCCATAGATATATTTATGGAAAGGGGCCCTTTACGATATTAGATGAGCTATTAATTATGAAAAACAATAGAATAGATTACATAATAACACGTAATAGCGGAGGCAATGACACCTACGCTAAGATACTTGCTGCAAGATATTTAAAAAAAACAGTCATTGTAATTAAAAGACCGAAGATTTTTTCAAATAATAACTTTTACGATACGAAATCAATTATACAATATATAAATGATTTTAATTAAGTTATTTAGGCCTAAATAAATGCTTGTGGTCCGGATTATAGAGAGAACTATTAATATCCATATTTTTATTAAGCCCTGGGCCAACTAAAATTAGAGCTGTTCTAGTGATTTTTGCCGCACGAACCTTATTATATATACCATCCAAATCATCAGTAATCATCATTTGATCTGGCCACCCAACCCTGTATGCAACAATAATCGGACAACTGTTTCCGTATATCGGTATTAGAGTTCTTAGAATAGCCCTTAAATTTCTAATAGATAAATGTATCGCTAATGTAGCTCCGGTTTCTGCTAATTTCGACAATTCTTCTCCAGCAGGCATTGGTGAGGACTTAGATGAAGTTCTTGTTAATATCACTGTTTGTACTATTCCAGGTATTGTAAATTCCATCTTTAGCGCTGCAGCTGCGGCACTAAATGCCGGAACACCGGGAACTATATCATAATCTATTCCTAACTTATTAAGTTCATTCATTTGTTCCCCAATAGCACCATAGAGCGAAGGGTCACCAGAGTGAACTCTAGCAACATCTAAATTTTCCTGCTGCGCTAATCTAATCTCAGTAATTATTTCAGGAAGTGTCATTGACGAGGTATCAATAACTTTAGAATTTATTGGAGCAAATTTAATAATCTCTTTAGGAACCAGCGATCCTGCATACAAACAAACCGGTGAATTACTGATAATATTTTTCCCTCTAACGGTTATTAAATCTGGATCACCAGGGCCCGCTCCAATGAAATGTACCTTCATCTATTTTTTTCTCCTTTTAAAACATTATATCCCCTTGGAGTATAAACTTTTTGTTCTCTTGAGTTATTGAAATAAGATCTAGTTTTAGATGAACCAATAATAAGCAAAGTCATCATGTCAATAGTGTCTGTTTCAATGTCACTTATAGTTGTAAATTCTATTTTTTCATCTTTGCGTCCAACTGAATGTGCTATTACAATTGGAGTCTCTTTCTTTCTATGGTCCCTTATTATATTTAGAGCCTTCTTAATCAATGTTTTTCGTAATTTTGAGGATGGATTATAAAGTGCGATAATAAAATCGGCTTCTGCGGCTGCTTTAACCCTGTTTAAAATAACCTGCTGTGTCGTCATTAGATCCGATAAAGAAATTGTACAAAAATCATTTCCAATTGGCGCCCCAACCCTAGCTGCAGCAGCTTGAACTGCAGATATCCCTGGAGCTGTAATAATTTCTATATTTTTCCATAGATCTGGCCCAAATTCTATCATTTCAAAAACTATAGATGCCATTGCATAAATACCTGGATCACCAGAACATACCAAAGCTACATTCTTATCATTAGAAGCCAGCTCAATTGATTTCATTGCACGTTCTTCTTCTTGGCCAATTTCAAATGAATGATAGTTTTTACTCTTATCGTAATCCAACAGTTTTATATAAACATCAAATCCAACGATATCTGTTGCTTGTTCAAGTAAACGAGTTGCTTCAATGCTCCGCCAAGAACTAGTTCCTGGCCCTAATCCAACTATAGAAAGCTTTCCTCTATCTAACTTATTATTAGCGTTTAATATAATATTTTCAGATATTGCTACAGCACAAGTTGTCCCATTATATTTTTGCTTATTAACTATTAAATTAGAATTATCTCCAGCAGCCAGAATAGAGGAAGCTTCGGAAACACTATAGCATCCGACTGCGTCAAATACTTCTTGAGAGGGATTTTCTATTTTAGATAAAACTTTGTTTAGATCATCTTTAGTGTAATAAATAATTGGAAGATTATAAAACTCTGCTAATTGATTAATGGCATCTTCATTTTCTTTAAGGTCAATTGTTGCTAATAAAGCTATGGAATGTTTTGATAGATTATTTTTCTTAAGAGTAGTTTCAACTAATTTTAATAAAGAATCAAAGCTAGCCCCTTTAATTGTACCCACTCCAAGTGCAAGCCTTTGAGGATGGTATATTATTTTATCCTCATCAGATATTTTATCTTTTATTGTAATATCAATCGATAATTTTGCTTTTTCATTAATCTTTAGGTGTGAATTATTAAACCAAGGTAGGTTCGGTAATGACTTCACTTCTTCCCCATTAAGAATTCGACTCGCTATTGATTTTATATATTTATGGTTACCTAATATATAACCATCTGGAGGGTCATCTAATGCTATTCCTAATCTTAAATCGCTCATATTGGTAATAACAGCTTCTGCGTTAATTCTATGAGATATATTATGTGATATTTTATTTCCTCCAGAATGAGCTCCTAAAATAGGAATTACATAACGCCCATCATTTGACACAACTATAACTGGAGATTCCTCTATTTTATTTTTCAATAATTTAGCTAAAGACCTAATAACTATGCCTGCCGAACAGACTGCAATAATAGTGTATTTATTCTTAAACAGATCAGCTATGTGCGAAGAAAAATTACCATAAGCACAATCAACATCTGGGTGATTTAGATTCATTGCATGTAACTCAGATTGAGGTATTGCATCCTTAATTTTACTACCTAAATCTAGAGCTAGATCTGACAATATAATTACAACTGATTTATTCATAATATAACTCTATCTTTTATTCTTAATTAAAATCATTGAAAAATAATCTTCTTTATTTTGAGTTAGTTCAGATAATTTTTCCATATATTGATTTTCTAATGTAGCATTTGAAATATAATAAGAATTATCTAAGAGGGCTAATTCTCTTAATAAATTTAGAAGTCTATCAAAGTGTCTACCTACCTTTAAAATCATCGTGACATCGGAGTTCATAATACTTTTTTTAAGAATATGATCTTCTAATGGACCTGGCAATATGCTGATTATATCATTACCACATGCTATTGGAATATTCAGTCTATTTGGACCTGCTATAATAGAAGATATTCCTGGGATTATTTCATAACCATATTTTTCTTTTAATTTATCCCATATATATATAAATGATCCATAGATAAAAGGATCACCCTCACAAATCAAAGCAACATCATTCCCAATTTCTAGTTCATTGGCAATAAATTCTGCAGATAAATCATATGCTTTTTCTCTTGCTGTAGAATCTATAAACGGTATATTTAACTCAATTTTTTTAACATCTTTCTTTACAAATTCCTCTATAATTGAAAATGCAAAACTTGGCTTACTAGAAAATATTGGGAATGCTATAATACCTATATTAGAGAGTATATTATAGGCCTTTAAAGTTATGAGTTCAGGGTCACCAGGTCCCACGCCAATACCATAAAATTTTCCTTGCATAAATCTTACCTAACTTTTTTATCTTTTATGATACAACCACTGAACCACAGGCATATAATCATCCCAAGCGATAGAAGATCCTACTTTTTTTACCTTAGAAACAGCAATCTTCGTCAAATCACCGCCATATTTTTTACAATTATTTATTAGCAAAATTTCTGTTTCTATCGTGACAGCATTAATAACTAATCTTCCATTAGGGAGTAATGAATTTATAGATTTTTCAATAATCTCAATACCATTATTCCCCGATAATCCCCCACCAATAAATATAGCATTGGGTTTTTTTAAGCCTAATAGAATGTCAGGAGCTTTACCTTGAATAATTTCTAAATTAGGAACACCTAATTCAATTGCATTCTTTTTTAAAAATTCAATTCTCCGGCTATTACACTCTATTGCGATTGCCTTTAAATTTTTACCACTTCTCATCCATTCAATTGAAATAGATCCTGATCCGGCACCTATATCCCAGAGGAGGTCATCTTTGAACGGTGTTAATTTTGCTAGTGTTGCTGCCCTAATCTCTCTTTTAGTTATTTGGCCATCGTTATTAAATATCTCGTTTGGCAATCCAGGTACACAACTATAATAATTAGTGTCAGTATCTGCAATACATTCAATGCAAATAACATTTAGTCTAGAAATATCCTTTAAATCAAAGCTTTCAACAGTAGTCGTTGTGATATTTTCGTTAACTCCTCCTAAATTCTCAAAAATGATGAATTTACTTTTATTAAAACCATGTTTATTCAAATAATCTACAACCTCAATTGGTGTTTTAGAATTTTTTGTTAGTAAGAATAATTTAATGCCTTGTTGCAAATATTTCCCAATAACACTTACAGGGTTAGTGTGTAAAGAAATCGCCTCTACATCATTTAGATCCCAACCAACTTTTGCACAAGCTAATGAAAATACTGAAGGCGAAGGGTGTATAAGCATCTCGTCAACAGAAATATATTTAAGCAATGTATTTCCAATTCCATGCCACAGTGGATTACCTGAAGCTAGAACGCATACAGGTCTAGACTTTAATGATATTATATGTTCAACAGAATTCTTTATAGGATTTTCCCATAATATTTTCTTTATGCCATTATCTGGAATAAATGATAAATGCCTTTCTCCACCAAATACATATTCAGCATTATTGATTTTTGAAATTGATTCTTTGGACAATCCATCTAAGCCGTTATCTCCAATACCTATTATAGTTAACCATGGATTCATAGTTTTTTACTTTCTAAAGCAATCGCATTAAATGCTGCTGCTGCAATTGCACTACCACCCCTGCGACCTCGTAAGGTAATGTAATCAATATTCTTTTTATTCTGGATTAACTCTTCTTTAGATTCTCTAGCACCAACAAATCCAACAGGAATGCCTATGATAAGTGCTGGCCTAATATCTTTAATTTCAATTAGCTCTAATAACCTGAACAATGCCGTAGGAGCGTTCCCGATAACCACAACTGCATCTTGAAGGGAGTCCAACCAAAGATCAACGGCTGCCGCGGACAGTGTTGTCTCGTTGCTTTTAGAAATAGGAATTACCCTAGCGTCCCTAAGGAAGCATAAAACTTCATTTTTTTCTGGAATAAATTTGCGTATGATTGCAGATGAAACCATATTAGTGTCTGTTAAGATATTAGCCCCATTGTTGATAGCACCAATTCCTTTATCACGGGCGTTATCTGAACACAAAAAATCTTCTTTTATGGTTACATCTCCACAAGCATGTATCATTCTTATTAAAATTGATTGATTGCTTTTCTTAACATCGCCTAAATTAACTTCTGATTCAATTATACCAAAAGATTCATCATAAATTTTAGCTGGATTCTTATTATATGTTCTCATAAAATTAGATTCTGATTTACTTTATTTATCACCCACGTCTCCATTAATTCAAAATATAGCTATTCTTATATGTAAGACTTTGGAATGATCTGACAGCCCTCCATAAAACCCCCTATTTGGGTCAGTTGCAAGAGATTTATACCATCCCCGTTCAAGGGAACCGTCTATAAATTGAAAATACATCATAAAGTGAAAGTAATATATAAAAATATACCAATATATTCAGAGAAATTTAAAATACATATTTTATTTTATATCTAAAATGTGTATTTTAAATTATATTCTTCTAATTATATTAATAGAATTTAAAATATAAATTATAGATGTATTAAATAAAATGCTAAATCTAAGAAGAAAAACTATCCCTGTAAATGTTGGGGGAGTCAACATAGGACAAGGGTTTCCTATTGTCGTGCAGTCTATGACTAATACAGATACAGCAGATATAAAAAAAACAACAGATCAAATTATAGATCTAGCAAAAGCTGGATCCGAACTTGTAAGAATAACAGTTGATAGGCCTGAAGCTGCAAAAGCAGTTGTCTATATAAAAGAAGAATTGGATAAGAAGGGTGTAAATATTCCTTTGATCGGTGATTTCCATTATATTGGACACAAACTATTAAAAGATTATCCATCTTGCGCAGAATCACTGGCAAAATATCGTATTAATCCTGGTAATGTAGGATTCAAAAATAAAAAAGATAAGCAGTTTTCTGAAATCATTGAAATAGCATGCAAATACAATAAACCGGTGCGTATCGGTGCAAATTGGGGAAGCATTGATCAAGAGCTATTAACAGATCTCATGGATCGTAATTCTAAAAAGAAAGATAAAAAACCAGCAAAAGAAGTTTTACATGACGCCCTAGTAAAATCAGTTTATAGCTCAGCTTTAAGAGCTGAATCAATAGGATTATCAAAATCAAAAATAATATTATCAGCAAAAGTCAGTCTCGTAAGTGATTTAATCTCAGTGTATAAAAAACTTGCTAAAACCTCTAATCATGCCTTGCATCTTGGCTTAACAGAAGCAGGACTTGGAATAAAGGGGGTGGTCTCCTCAACTGCTGCAATATCAATATTATTAAATTTAGGCATAGGAGACACTATTAGAGTTTCTTTAACACCAAAACCTGGAGAGGATAGGGCCGAAGAAGTTAGGGTCGCAAGAGAAATATTACAGTCTCTAGGTATTCGTCATTTTAAACCAGATGTTATTGCATGTCCCGGTTGTGGTCGAACCACCTCAACAACCTTTCAAGAGCTCGCCGCTGAGATTGAAGATTATATATATATAAATATGCCTAATTGGAGTAGAAAGTATATTGCAGTGGAAAATTTAAAACTTGCTGTGATGGGTTGTATAGTAAATGGTCCAGGTGAATCTAAACATGCTAATTTAGGAATATCTTTACCTGGAACAGGTGAGGAGCCTGCAGCTCCTGTTTTTGTGGATGGAGAAAAATACAAAATACTGAGAGGACCTAATATAGCCAATGAGTTTATTGCTATATTAAACGATTACATTGATAAAAATTATAAAAGATGTGAAGTGAGTAAATAATATGAATGATACATTAAATAAAAAACCTATTACGCTTACAAAACTTAACAATATGAAAACACAAGGTGAGAAAATAGCCTGTATTACAGCTTACGATGCTTCCTTTGCAAGAGTTGTCGATAACGCTGGTGCTGATATCGTTCTTGTAGGAGATTCTTTAGGAATGGTCATACAAGGTAAAAAAACAACCATACCAGTTAAGATTGAGGATATGATATACCATTCAAGAATAGTAGCGTCAGCTTTGCAGTATTCTTTTTTAATTACAGATATGCCTTTTATGAGTTTTTATACTCCTGAAATTGCCCTCGAGAATGCATCAAAATTAATGCAAGACGGTGACGCTCAAATGATTAAATTAGAGGGGAATAAATCTCAATTGAATATAATTGAAAAATTATCGCAATCCGATATACCAATATGCGCACATATTGGTTTACGACCTCAATCTGTTCATAAGATTGGTGGGTACAAGGTCCATGGAAAAAGTGATGAGGAGGCATCTCTTCTTTTAAAAGAAGCAATAATGATAGAAGAGTTGGGAGCAGATATGATACTTATAGAATGCGTTTCTTCCTCAACAGCAAAAATTTTAAATCAAGAAATTAAAATACCAATTATTGGTATAGGTGCTGGCCCAGACGTTGATGGTCAAATACTTGTACTTTATGATATACTTGGTATTACTTCTGGAGTTTCTCCTAAGTTTGTAAAAAATTACATGAAAGATAACAACTCAATTGATCAGGCTATAAAATCTTATATCAAGGAAGTAAAAAATAAAGAATATCCTGCACCAGAGCACTGCTTTTAGGTCACCAAATGATAATATCTGAAGATATAGACATTATTAGAAATCATATAAAGTCATGGAAAACACATGGTGAGAAAATTGGCTTTATACCTACGATGGGTAATCTACACAAAGGCCATATTAGTTTAATTTCGTCATTAAAACAGGCAGGAGCTACAAAAATTGTAACAAGCATTTTTGTTAATCCTACACAGTTTGGCATTAATGAAGACTACGCAAAATATCCAAGAACCTTAGATAGTGACGAAAAAAAACTAAGTGAACATAATGTTGATTTATTATTCTCTCCCTCGACCGATATCATGTACCCAAAAAATCCACTAAGTAGGCTAATAATTGAATACCCAGAGTACAGCAATATATTATGTGGAGAGAACAGGCCTACCCACTTCAGTGGTGTTTTATGGGTAGTCAACAAGTTATTTAATATAATTAATCCAGATATTGCTATATTCGGACAAAAAGATTACCAGCAATATATCCTAATTAAAAATATGGTGAAAGATCTGTTTATGCCCATTACAATTGCCTGCTCGCCTATTATTAGGGAAAGCGATGGACTAGCTCTTTCTTCAAGAAATCAATATCTCTCCAAACAAGAGCGTTTAATTGCACCAAAATTATATGAAAGCCTTAAAGAAGCTAAAATTTCAATTGATAGAAAGTTGAAGATTTCAGATATCGAAAATAATGGAATTAGTTTTCTGAGAAGAAATAATTTTCTTGTAGAATATTTCAGTATCAGAAGATCTAACGATTTAAAAAAATTTGATAACAATCAACCATTTAGTAGATCTATAATCATATTAGCGGCAGTAAAAATTGGGAGAACAAGGCTAATTGATAATATTTTACTAACTTAAAATTATTTTTTTCTATCTAAAAGATTCTCACAAATATGAATTAAACTTTCCCCTCTAGTTCCATAAAAATTAAGAGACTTTGTTGCCATATTAATATATTTAATAGCTTCAACTCTTGCTTGATCTGAACCTAACTTATTACTTATAGTTGCCTTACCTGCAACATTATCCTTACTTACTGTTTTGCCAGAATTTATGAAATTAGAATTTATGTCAATAATATCATCTGTAATTTGAAAAACTAATCCGAATGCCTTTGCAAAGATTTGCAATCTTTCAAGATCATTTTCATTTCCACCTCCCATTATAACTCCAGCAATGCACGCAAAATTGAACAACGCCCCTGTTTTTAATGATTGCATATACTTTATACGATCTAATTCAATGTCTTTTGTCTCAAATTCAATATCTAATATTTGCCCCGCTATCATACCTTCCAAACCACCAGCAACAGCTAAATTATTCACTAGTTTTAATTTTATTTTATCCGAAAAGGCAATGTCATCTGACGTCAGTATTTCAAATGCGAGTGTTAATAATGCATCACCAGCAAGAATTGCAGTTGATTCACTATATTTTTTATGGAGAGTTTCCTTTCCTCTTCTAAAATCATCATTATCCATCGCAGGTAGATCGTCATGAATTAAAGAGTATGTGTGCAAACATTCTAAGGCTAACGCAATCTTTATTGCCTCATCATATCTAACATTGAAGATCTTTGATGTTTCAATTAAAAGCAGGGCTCTTATTTTTTTACCATTCCCAATAAATATATATTTTATTGCAGATAATAATTCTTCAGGAATTGACTTCTTAGAGAGAAAATCTATAAGGCATTTATCTATTTGAGTTTGAATATTTTTATAGGATTCATTCAATGACATAACAATAATTTCTTTTAAAGTACCTTTAATAGACTAATAAATAAAATTAATTTACATAATAATACATATTATATGATGACAAACAATAATTGTATATGTATATGTATTTAGGTTAACTGTATCTTTTTTATTAGGAGAAAATATCATATGGCCGTTCCAAGAAAAAAAGTAACCCGATCAAAACGTGGAATGCGAAGATCTACTGATGCTTTAAGTGCAGCAACTTATGTTGAAGATAAAAGTACTGGTGAGTTACATAGGCCTCATCATCTTGATCTAAAAACAGGAATCTACAAAGGTCAGCAGATTCTTAAACCAAAAGATGATCTATAAAATCAATAATTAATAGTTTGATTACACTTGTCTTTCAACCATTAACTTCTTAATTTTTGCTATTGCTTTAGCTGGATTTAGACCTTTTGGGCATGATTTTGTGCAATTCATAATAGTATGACAACGGTATAATCTAAAAGGATCTTCTAGGTTATCTAAACGGTCCCCGGTAGCCTCATCTCTTGAATCAATTATCCATCTATAGGCTTGCAATAAAATTGCTGGACCTAAATATCTATCTGAATTCCACCAATAGCTGGGGCAAGATGTTGAACAACATGCACATAAAATACATTCGTACAAACCATCTAGCTGTTCTCTGTCTTCCTTGCTCTGTTTCCATTCGGTTTCAGGAGGTGCGGTCGATGTATGAAGCCACGGCTCAATTGATTTATGTTGAGCAAAAAAATTACTAAGATCTGGCACCAAATCTTTTAATACTTCTTGATGTGGTAGTGGATAGATTTTAACTGCACCTTTAATATCTTCTATAGAACATGTACATGCGAGAGTGTTTGTGCCGTCAATATTCATAGCACAAGAACCACAAACACCTTCTCGACATGATCTTCTGAATGTTAATGTAGGGTCAATTTCATTTTTAATTTTCATAAGTGCATCCAGAACCATTGGACCACACTCATCTAAATCTACATAATATTTATCGGTTGAAGGATTATCGTCATTATCTGGATTCCACCTATATATTTCAAATTCTGCAACATTTGAGGAAGAATCTGGTTTTGGCCAACTCTTTCCTTTTGTAATTCTAGATTTCTGAGGCAAATTTAACTGTACCATTCTTAATACCTATATTATTAATAAACTCTCTCTTTTGGTTTTATATACGAAACTTCATCAGTTAATGTATATTCGTGAACTGGCCTATAATCTATGGTTGTTGTTCTTTTATTGTCATCAATCCAAGCTAAGGTATGCTTCATCCAATTATCATCATCGCGTTTACCAAAATCCTCTCGTGCATGAGCTCCTCTACTTTCTTTCCTATTGGCAGCGCTTTCAACAGTAACAACAGACTGTACAATTAAATTATCCCATTCAAGCGCTTCAATTAGATCTGTATTCCATATTAAGGATTTATCATGCACCTTGATATCATCTCTATTTGACCATAATTCATTGATTAATTTTTGTCCTTCTTCTAAAACCTCACCATCCCTAAATACGGCACAATTATTTTGCATAACTTTTTGCATTCTTAAACGTAATTCCGATGTGTTAGTTGAGCCATTAGCATTTCTGAACTTATCTAATCTTTCTAATGAATTCTGTCCTGCGTCTTTCGGTAATGGGGCGTGTGGTCCATTTATTTTTGTTGTTTCTGCCGCTCTCAATCCTGCAGCACGACCAAAAACGACTAAATCAATCAAAGAATTAGATCCTAGCCTATTTGCTCCGTGGACAGAAACACATGCTGCTTCTCCAATTGCCATTAGACCTGGCACCACACAATCT
This sequence comes from Rhodobiaceae bacterium, assembly GCA_018651345.1. GTDB lineage: Bacteria > Pseudomonadota > Alphaproteobacteria > Rhizobiales > TMED25 > CAJIYR01. The sequence continues at coordinate 297 of JABIEF010000063.1, read as the reverse complement.
GGATTTCCATTAACCTTTGTCAGAACTTCTCCATGGTAATTTGTAGGAATACCTCCCATGTTATAATGAACGGTAGGTAAAACTGGTATCGGCTCTTTTGACAAGTCAACACCAGCAAAAATCTTTGCTGTCTCGGATATGCCTGGCAATCTTTCCGCGAGTATTTCAGGGGACAAGTGCTCTAAATGAAGATGTATATGGTCGTTCTCTTTGCCCACACCTCTTCCTTCTCTAATCTCAATTGTCATAGATCGGGAGACTACATCTCTGCTTGCAAGGTCTATGACAATTGAGATT
>JABIEF010000006.1 GCA_018651345.1 Rhodobiaceae bacterium | reverse complement strand
GTCTCCTGGACTTTCTCCACCTTTAACTGCGTCATCCGACATAACCGAACCAACTGCCCAAAGAGTGACTACATTCATTCTCCAAGCTTGTACATCATAAGCTGCAACTACTGCCTCGAAAGCAGTAGATTCATCAACAAAATAAGGTTTATCATTGTTTCCTGGTTGATCTAATTCTAGCCAATCTTTACTGCAAGAAGAAGCAGTAAAAACAATAATAAAACAAATAAGTCTTTTTAAATTTTTCATAATATTTTATTTAAAATGTTGCGTTAATTCCAAAGTTTAATGTTTTGGGTATGGTATAATTTCCTAAATCTGCTTTTTGAACAAATACTCCCCAAGTACTACCTAATTCTGGGTCCCTACCAGAATATTTAGAAATAGTAAAGTAGTTTTGAAGTGCTACATAAACTCTTAATTTCTCTATGTTAGCCTTTCTAGAAACTGTTTCTGGGATCGTATAACCCAACGATATATTTTTGAATCTTAAAAATGATCCATCTTCAATAAAAGCATTGGAAGATCTTGCGTAATTATTTTGTCTATCACCACCAAGCTGAGCAATTGTAGCATCCGTATTATCGGGTCTCCAAGCATCCGTTAGCATATAACTAGACATATTGGTTTGCTCGTAAGGTGTCTCAGTAAATACTTTCACAGTATTGAATATGTCATTTCCATAATTCCAGTACATGAATATATTTAAATCAAATCCCTTGTAAGAAAAGTCTCCAGTCATCCCCATTGTGAAATCTGGGTAAGGAGAACCTATTGTTACTTTATCGTCCTCATTTAATTGTCCGTCTTTGTTTTGATCTACAAATCTATAGTCTCCTGCTCCTACAGTGGGACCGTAAGTTTGTTGTGTTGCTCCATTTTCGTCTGTATAAGTTAATACATCTACTTCGTCCTGCGATTGGAAAATTCCATCTACTTCATATCCCCAAAAATCTCCAACCTGGCTTCCAATAATAGTTTTTGTATAGTATTCCATAGCATGAAAACTTCCACCTTGAATAGCATAATTTTCGTCTCCTAATAATTTAATAATTTTATTTGAAACTCTACTTATATTAGTGGATATAGAATAGTTAAACTCCCCTTCCATTTTCTGATAACTTAAACTAAAATCAAAACCTCTGTTTTCCATGGAGCCAATATTGGTATTTGCAGCGCCGCCCACACCCCAAGCAGACAGGATATTTGGATTACCCATAATCATATCCGTAGTTGTTTTTACATAATATTCAGCGGTAATCCACAGTTTATTTTTAAAGAACCCAGCATCTAAAGCAAGATTAGTCATCCCGATTGTTTCCCACCTTAAATAAGGATTAGGAACAAAATCTACAGTAGAACCAGATATTTGATTTTGTGTTCCGTCAGGACCAAAAATGACTGCGCTGCTATTAATAGATGTTGTGCCTTTATAAGCAAAATCTCCTGCAGGTTCACTATTACCAATTTGTCCATAACCTCCTCTAAATTTTAAAAAACTTATAAAATCTAGACTATTTTTTTCCTGAAAACTTTTAAAGAATGATTCATTATGAATTTTCCATCCTGCTGAAAACCCAGGAAAAATACCAAACTTTTCTGCAGATCCAAATCTCGAAGACCCGTCTCTTCTAATTGTTGCTGTTAAGAAATAAAGATCGTTGTATTCATAGTTTAGTCTTCCAAAGATAGATGCATATCTTCTGTAACTAAATCCGCTGTAGCCCTCATTATATGCTGTATTAATAGTACCTGTATTACTTAAAAGCATATTGGACGAAATCTCATTATTTACAGAGCCTCCTAAATAAGACTTACTAAATCCATAATTTCTATTGTCCCAGTCGTATGCTGAGGTTCCTCCCAAAAGTGATATTTTGTGGTCAGCAAAACTTTTATCGATTTGTATTGTGTTTTCCCAGTTCCAAGAAAACCATTTATTGTAATTATTTCCTAATCCATCAATGTCATTTTTATCTGTTGCATCTATGTAAAAAATTGGATTGTAGTACCATCCGTTTTGAACCGAGTAATCGCAACCAATAATAGTTTTTAAGGTTAACCATTCAAAAGGCTTATATTCTAAATAATTGTTAGTAAGCAATTTGTCAGTCCACGTCATTCCATATTTAGTACCATTTCTGTATAAAGCAGCTAACGGATTACCTGTATTTCCTCTCGGAGTATTGTTCCAGGCCAAAGAGTCGTTAGCACTGTAAAATTCATGATCTTCAGGAACCAATGATAAAGTGTCTGGTAAAGTTGTATATGGAGTTGTTGGAGTAATGGTAGGGTCAAGAGACATGGCAGCTAGAAGAATACTGTTTTCTGGCCTATCACCATTAAATGAAGTTCCTTTACCTCCATCTCTTACCAAACTCATGCTCGTACCTACTTTAATTTTATCAGAAATTTTAAAATCTAAATTATTTCTAAATGAATATCTCTTGTAAAATGTAGACGGCACTACTCCTTTTTCATCAAAATAATCCAGAGAAACAGAATAGGTAGCCTTTTCAGACCCCCCAGAAATATTTAAATGTGCATTGTATATGGCTCCTCCAGGAAATAAAAGATCTTGCCAATCAGTACTGGTCATTGAACTTGGATCTGCAAAATCAGAATCTGGAGTTTCTCCTCTTACTGAGTCTGAATAATTAAAGGC
>JABIEF010000062.1 GCA_018651345.1 Rhodobiaceae bacterium | reverse complement strand
CCAAGGCCAGCGGCTTCATTTCCATTTATCATAATTTTATTAGTATTTTTATTAGATTTTCTAACCTGTTTTTCAAGAGGGTATTTTATATTTTCTTTTACGTACTGGCGTCCAATTTCTAGAGCCTTGATATTCTGATCGTATAGCTTTGGCTTGCTGCTAAATTGATCTGATAATAATTGTTTTATTACATCAAAATCTATTCCAATTAATAGACTAAGGCTACCTAAATAAACAATATTCTTAAATAGTTGCCTTTGCCTTGAATCAGTGTATGCGTCTGCGCATAACTTTGCTATCGGTATGCCTATGATATTTATATCATCTCTTTTAAAATCTCTTAAAAGGCTTGAATCATAAATAAATGTTCCATTTTCCAGCACTTCATTAATATCTTGATCGTAAGTTTGTGCATTCATTGCAACCATAATATCAATACCATCTCGTCGTGCAAGTTGCTCTGATTCTGATATCTTTATTTCATACCAAGTTGGTAAACCTTGTATATTAGAAGGAAATATATTTTTTGCAGATACGGGGATCCCCATTCTAAATAGTGCTTTTGCACAAAACGTATTGGCGCTAGCAGACCCAGATCCATTGACATTTGCAAACTTAAGAACAAGTTCATTGTAAGATGAATTATTCGACATAGTTTAATATCTTACTTTCTTCAGTATGAGCTTCTATGTATGTAAATTTTTGCATATCCCAAGCACCTGTCGGGCACCTTTCTGCACAAAGTCCGCAGTGTAAGCACATGTCTTCATCTTTTGCCATTATGCGACCTGTTTTTAAGTTATCTGAAATATACAAATCTTGATCTGTATTAATTGCAGGGACTTTTAATTTTAGTCGTAAAGATTCTTCAGTATCATTTTCGATGAAATTAATGCAATCCACAGGACAAATATCAACACAAGCATCGCACTCAATGCATAAATTTTCGGTAAATACTGTTTGAATATCACAATTTAAACATCTTTTCGATTCTTCCAGAGCTAGCTTTTCATCATAACCAAGTTCAACTTCAACTTCTATGCTGCTTAACGCGTGAGAGTGATCTGTGTGAGGAACAGCAAATCTATTTGAATTTGATATGTCATTTGGATAGGACCATTCATGTATTCCCATTTTTTGACTAAGCAAATTAGTAATTGGGTCAGGTCTCTCGTTTAGGTCTATATTTTCGCAAAAGTTATTTATAGAAATAGCTGCTTGATGCCCGTGAGCAACGGCCCAAATAATATTTTCAGGACCCCAAGCTGCATCTCCACCAAAAAATACATTGGGTAGAGATGATTGAAATGTTATTTTATCAACAGTAGGTTGACCCCACTCGTTGAATTCAATGCCAATGTCCTTTTCCATCCAAGGAAAAGCGTTTTCTTGTCCAATTGCAAGAATTACATCATCGCATTCAAGTAAAACAGGATCTTCGCCTGAAGATATTAATTTTCTTTTTCCATTTGAATCATATTCAGCAATCATTTTTTCAAAAAGTACGCCTTTTAATTTACCGTTTTCAATAACAAATTCTTTTGGAGAATGATTATCAAGTATAGGAACACCTTCTAATTCTGCTTCTTCGATCTCCCAATCTGATGCCTTCATGTCAGATTTCGGACTTCTGACTGTAACCTTTACGTCTAATCCGCCTAATCTTAATGATGATCTGCAGCAGTCCATTGCTGTGTTGCCACCACCAATAACAACAACTTTTTTACCAATTTTATCAACATGTTTGAACGCAACGCTAGTTAACCAATCAATTCCAATATGGATATTTTTAATCGCCTCTGCTTCATAACGATTTTTAATATTTAGATCTTTTCCTTTTGGAGCCCCGGTACCAACGAATATAGCATCGTATTTTTGATCTAAAATTTCTTTTAAACTTGTAACCTCTTGATTGAATTTTTTAATAACCCCAAAATCTAGTATTGTATCAACTTCTTCATCAATTACAGCTTCAGGTAATCTAAATGAAGGAATATTTGTACGCATAAGACCCCCAGCTTTTGGATCTTTCTCATATATTGTGCAATCGTAACCAAGGGGCATTAGATCACGTGCTACTGTAAGTGATGCTGGTCCGCCTCCAATTAATGCGATTTTTTTACCATTTTTAGTTTTTGGAATATCTGGCAAATATTCTGTAATATCGGATTTATTATCTGCAGCTGCTCTTTTTAATCTGCATATTGCAACTGGAGTTTCTTCTACTCTAACTCTTCTGCACGCAGGCTCACATGGTCTGTCACATGTTCTTCCTAATACTCCAGGAAAAACATTCGATTCCCAATTAACCATATAGGCTTCAGTATATTTTCTTTGCGCTATTAACCTAATATACTCAGGTACAGGAGTATGAGCTGGACAAGCCCATTGGCAGTCAACAACCTTATGAAAATAACTTGGGTTTTTTATGTCTGTTGGTTTCATCATTTTAAATTAATCTAATAGAACACTTCTTATGTTTTGTATATTAAAAAATCAAAAAATAATTAAAAAAAAGATGATAAATAATCATCAACTTTAGAGTTATATAATATATCAATTAAGATATAATTATAAGGAAAATAATTACAATAGTTAAATTATTTTTATTGATTTAAGTATTGGATATTTAATTGCAATCTTAATATCTTTTGATAAAGAAAAATTTAATATAGAGATAGTTCTTAAACTAAAATTTTACTAGGTGTAGACATAACGGTACTTTCTAATATATAAAAATATTAGAAATAATTTATATGATAAGGGATAATGAAACATGGATAAATTAAATGTAGGTGTTATTGGTACCGGTTGGTGCGGAGGGATAAGAGCCGAAACTTGTGCAAAAAGTGCTATAGTTGATGAATTGCATGTAGCGGAAATTAAAGAAGATAGATTAAAAGAGATTATTGGTCTTACAAATCCTACATCATCAACTACTGACTACAGAGAGATTATTGAAAATAAAGATATTCAGGCTGTTATAATATCAACTACTCCAGAAAATCTTCATTTTCCAATGGCAAAAGAAGCTCTCATGGCAGGAAAGCATGTTCTCTTAGAGAAGCCGATTGCAAGAACATTGCTAGAAGCAGATGAGTTAATTAAAATATCAGAGGATAAAAAATTAAAATTTCAAATAGGATATTCGCAAAGATTTAGGTCTAAATATAATTATGCTAGACAGAAGTTATTGGACGGAACTATAGGCGAACCTGTCAGTGTCTTTATTTCTAGAAATATTACCCAGCAGTTATCAAAAAGAATAGTTGGTAGAACTCGATTGTCCCCAGCAGCTATGGAGGCTACTCATGATTTGGATTTTGCGCTTTGGTGTTTGGCACCAAGAAAACCAATAAGAGTTTATTCTCAGCAAGTTGAAAAGGTTCTGATTAAGAGTTCTAATTCACCAGATTGTCAATTTATTATGGTTACGTTAGACGATGGAACTGTGATAACAGTAGGAGCTGGATGGGTCTTGCCTTCAAGTTATCCAAACTATTCTTCCACTAAGATGGAATTCATTGGTTCTGAAGGCGCGGTAATTATTGATGACACCCATAGTGATGTTACCTTAATGACACAAAAAAGAGGGATAGAGTATCCAATGTCTTCGATGCCTGGAGAGCCAGTTGGGCATGTTTTTGCTGGCCCAATGGCGGAAGAAACAAATAATTTCCTTGAATGTGTATTATTTGATCGCCCTACTATTGTTCAAGCGAGAGAAGCTCGCAAAGTTATGGAAGTTTATTTGGCAGCAGATTTATCTGCCGAAAGAGGCGAACCAATATCAATGCCAATGAATATGGATCCGTTGGCTGACAAAGGAGAATAAAAATGAATGAAGTTGGATTAGCGGTTGTAGGTTGCGGTACTATTGGTAGAATTAGAGCCGAACTCGCTAGAGATTATCCTGGAGTTAAATGGTTAGGGCTTTGTGATATAAGAAAAGATGCAGTAGAAAAATTAGCCGATGATTGTAATGCTGATTTTTATACAACGGATTTTAACGAATTAATTCGCAGACCTGAAGTTACTGCTGTTATTATTGCAACAGATGAAAATGCTCATGTTGAGCCAACTTTATGCGCAATAGAGCAGGGCCACTCTCTTTTTATTGAAAAGCCTTTAGCAACAAGAGCTAAAGAATCGCAAATGTTAATTGATGCTATTGAAGATGCTGGAATTGACTGTGTTATGGGCTATACTAATAGATTTAGAAGGAGATTTTTGGCTGTAAAAGAAAGGTTAACAACAGGCCAGATCGGTCATGTGCATTCTGTGGTCACAAGAGCTTTTATGAATAAGATGGTTCCTATTGCAACTATACAGAAAACAAATGATAGAGCAAATCTAACGCCAATGGTTGTTTCGGGTACGCATAGCCTTGATATGTCAATGTGGTTGATGGAAGGCAAGAATCCTGTAAGCGTTTATGCAAAGTCTGTTGAAAATGTTTTAACTCAATATGGAACTAAGGATTCAACTTTTGGTATTTTTACAATGGATGACGGTACAATATGGAGTATGAATATTTCTTGGGCACTGCCTGAAGTATGGCCAGGATCAGTTTACGGTCTAGAAATTGGTATTGTAGGAACAGAAGGGGTAATTGATATTGAAGATACGCATAGAGATTTAATTCTTGCATCTAATATTGCACAAGGCGCAGGTTATACATCAAGAGACTATGCTCCACCACACGCAAGGCATGTTGATTTTCTAGGTAGCTACCCTGCTGGTGATATTCAAGGAGGGCAATTCTGGGGGCCAATGAGAGATGAGACTATTACTTGGTTTTCTCGTCTTTGTAATAATCAGCAGACACCTCATGCAACTGGAAAAGATGGACACCGTAATCTGATGTTAACAATGGCAATGGATTTATCTGCTAAGGAAGGTAAAGAAATAATCTTACCTGAAAAACTTAGCGATATGTTCTAAACCTTATTTAGTTTATTGAATTGACCAATAACATTCGGGCTGAAGGTTTTTATTGTTTTTTGGACTAGCTCCTGAGATATATTCTTAAATTCAAATGTATTTTTAGCGTTAAGATATGTGATATTGGTTCCTTTATTAATTAGATAATCTAGACATCTTTTGTCTTCGCTTATTGCTAAGCTTCTTTGAAATTTTGTTGCTTTTTTCATAACGCTAGCTAAATTTCTTCGAAAATCTAGAGGCCATTTATAATAAGTATCATTATTTGCTAGAACAACAGAATTTCCGTAAAGATGCGAGGTCATGGTTATATATTTGTGATAATCCTCAATTCCATAATTTATAATATTGGTAAGAGGGTTTTCTTGTGCGTCAATTTCTTTATTGCTTATCGCATTAGGTAAATCTTTAACGTCAACAAATTTTGCTTTAAAGCCCATTCCATTGAAAGCAATTCTATGAATATCATTTTTTGCTATTCTTAAAACTAGATCTCTACAGTCATCGACATTATTTATTTTGCGAGTATTATTAGATAAATGCCTGATACCATTATCCCACCATCCTATTAATTTATATCCTGTATTATCGTTAATACTCTTCGCTAAATATTCACCCAAATCTCCATCTAATAGTGAATAAATGCTATCTCTAGATTCTATTTGGAAAGGTAATTCAAATATATTTAAATCAGGTATTCTTTCGGTTAAATAGCTTGAATAAAAATAACAACAATCAACATCACCATTTTCGACTAGTTCTAGCAAGTCGATGGCTTTATATCCCAATGCACCGATATCTGTATCAAATTTAAAAATAATGTCAGTATCGTATAATTTTAAAAATTCTTGCTTAATGTAATGTATTGTTTGGGCTTGAATTGAAGTCGCGGGATGATAGCCTGCCCAATAGATAGATATTTTTTTCAATTACTTGTTCCTCTTATGTAAACTTTCGTATAATTATTAAACATATAAAAGTTATATGTAAAAGAATTTTTAATTTTTAGTTCAAGGATAAATATGATGAAAATAAATAGTGTTGGTATGATTGGTCTTGGTGTCTTGGGTTCGGCGATTGCTCCTAATATATTGAAATCTGGGGTTCAACTCTTAGTTAATGATATAGATCGCGATAAAGTTAATTCGATAACAAACGACAATATTATTGGAATAGATTCAATAACAGAATTATGTAAAAAATCTGATATTATTATTACATGTCTTCCAAGTACGAATGCTTTAGAATCTGTTGTGGAAGAGATAGCTGAATCAATTTCTAATCCACTAGTAATAGAAATTTCTACGCTATCTTTGAAAGATAAGCTAAGAGCGAAGGATCGTTTAAAAGGTTCTGATATTGAAATGCTAGATTGTCCTGTTAGTGGAAATAGGATAGCGGCGTTAGCATCAGAATTGACGGCATTCTGTTCTGGCAGTGAAGAAACTTTTTCTAAAATTAACTTTATACTTCAATCTTTTTGTAGAGAAACTCATTATGTTGGAGAATTTGGTGCTGGTATTAAGACAAAGATGTGTGGAAATATTCTAAATCTTGTCCATAATGCTGTTACAGCGGAAGCAATTGTACTAGCAATGAAATCAGGGCTAGATCCAGAATTATTTCATAAAACAATTTCTGGATCATTTTCTAGTTCTCGTGTTTTTGAGATCCGAGGAAAGCTTATGGTTGATGATGATTATGAGAGGGAAGGTATGAATTTCTCAACTCCTATGAAAGATTCAAAAATTATAGCAGACCACGCTATAGATATGAATTGTCCTATACCATTATATCAAACTGCAATGCAAAGTTACCACACTGCAATTGCCCATGGATTATATGGTTTAGATCAATCTGCAGTTTGCAAGGTCATGGAAAAGGCAACTAATCTTGATAGAAAAAAAATAAAGAATAAATAATAATATTATTTTTTATTATAGAGATTGACTAAGTTTTCGTACTCTAAATATATTTTAGAAAAGTCAGTATTCTCCATTCCTATTTCCATCGCTTGATCCAATAAGTCTGATGTTAAAGACCCGTATGGATTAGGTATGTTCTTTTCATTGAGAATATCAGTAGCCATTTTTAAATCTTTTTGAAGATTTGAAACTTTAGACCTTGCATTCCACTCACCTGATAATACATTCACAGGAAAGCGAAATTCTGATATATAACTTCTAGCATTGCCTGCATTAAAAACTTCTATCACTTTCTCTGGACTAATTTCAAATTCTTTTGCAGCTCTCACAGCCTCAACGTTAGAAAAGAATATAGTATGAGTTACCATATTATGAAGAAGTTTTAGGGCGTGTCCTGATCCTGATTTTCCTACGTGAAATAATTTATTTGTAAATGATTCAAGGATAGGGCTTACCTCATTTAATTTTTCAATTTTTCCACCAATCATTAGAGTTAAAGTTCCATTATCGGCTCCCGTAGCGCCACCAGTCATTCCGCAATCTAAGTAAGATATTTTATACTCTTCTAATTTTTTTGACAATCTTGAGCTTTCTTTTGGATCTGATGTTGTTAGGTCAACGATAACGGTGCCTTCTTTTAGGTTGCTAATTATACCGTCTTGGTCGAATATAATTTCTGATATCTGTTTTGTGCTTGGAACAACAAAGATAAAAACATCACAAGAATTACACATATCAATATTATTATTTACCAAGATCTTTTCTCGTGAATTATAAGAAGAAATTGCATTCTTATTGTTATCTACTACAGCTCCTAGGAAACCTGCGTTATCAATATTTTTTGCAATCCCAGAACCCATTTGACCTAGACCAATGACGGCAACATTATTTTTCTGTATTTTAGTCATTTTGTGACTTTATCTCCAGAAGATAAATGTTGAACGGTTTCACCAGTTTCGGTAAATGTTCTGGTTACATTTGTTTCTCCATAAATCCAAAGTATAGTTAGCGGTGTCGTTCCAATATTATTAAATCTATGAGGAACGTTCGCTGGAATGAAAGAGGTGTCCATATCTTTAAGAACTGTTTTAACTCCGTCACATTCAACTTCTGCATCACCTGATATAATCAATACCTGCTCACAACAATTATGGCTGTGCATTGGCGCCGCTCTGCCAGTCGGGAATGTAGTGAATCCTGATGTAAATACCGTTCCTATTGCATTGTCTTTTCCAAATAATAGCGCTGTTGAAACACCATCACCTCTATCGAAATTAGGGCGATCTTCAAATTTTACAACTGTTGCTTTCATAGTATTTCCTTTCATTTTTATAATTTATATTTTTATTATATTAAATTTACATGCCTTCTACAAATACGATATCTACATCCCCAGAACCATTCCTTCTATTTGAGGCGGCATTTTTATACTCAGTTGAGTTAAAACATCTTTTGGCATCCTCGATTGTTGGAAATTCTGCGATTACAAACCTGTCGAAATGATCAGTTCCTTCCATAATTTCATATGAGCCTCCTCTTGTCAAAAAATGTCCTCCATATGTCTCTACAATATTTCCAGCAACATCCATATATTTTTTATATGAAATAGGTTCGTTAATTTTTGCCCTTGCAATCCAATATGCTACCATTTAATTTGCCTCTTTTATTGTATTTATATAATTACATTAGAATTTAATATTTGTTGTACAATAATAAACACCTATCTTGCTAGTTTTGTTTTTTTAAAATACTATTTCTTTTAATGGAGGATTAGAAATGTCACAAGATAATTTAAATTTAGTTAGTGCTGAAAAAATAAATAGCTTTATATATAATGCACTAGTCAAGGCTGGTTTGACATCAGATAATGCAGCTAGTGTTGCTGAGTTAATGACGGAGTCAGATGTTATTGGTGGCGATGCCCACGGAATATTTAGACTTCCTTCATATGTAAAAAGAATCATCGCAGGAGGAATCAATCCCACTCCAAATATTACTATTTCAAAAGAAAGAGATGCAATGGCATTGATTGATGGAGATAATGGTATGGGTCATTTGGTTATGAAAAAAGCTGCTGAAATAGCTATAGAAAAAGCTAAGAAAAACGGAGTTGCATGGGTGGGGGCGAATTCATCAAATCATGCTGGTCCAGCTTCAATTTATGCAAAAATGCCATTAAAACATAATATGATTGGTATATATGTTGCAGTGGGTAGTGCGAACCATGTTCCGCCTTGGGGGGGGACAGAAATGTTGCTTTCTACAAATCCAATAGCAATTGCAATACCAAGTAAAGCTATGCCACCTATTATTTTAGATATGGCGACCACTGTGGCGGCATATGGGAAAGTAAAAGAGAAGTTGCAAAGAGGCGAGGAAATGCCAGAGGGTTGGATGATTGATAAAGAAGGCAAGCCTCTTACAGACCCATCAAAATCAGGTGAAGGCTTCTTGTTGCCTATTGGAGGCCCTAAAGGATATGGCTTGGCGTTAATGTTGGGTATCTTAGCGGGAACTTTAAATGGTGCTGCATTTGGGAAAAATGTAGTTGATTTTAATGCTGATGTTACTAGCTTTACAAACACTGGGCAATTTATAATCGCAATAGATATTGAAGCATTTTCAGATGTCGATGTATTTAAAGGCAACATTGATACTGTGTGGAAGCAAATGAAAGCTTCTCCATTATTACCAGGATTTGATGAAATTAGATTACCGGGTGAGAGATCTGATAAAGTTGCGAAGGAAAGAAGAGCTAATGGTATACCTATGCATGAGAATTTGAAAGCTGCACTTGATGGTGTTGCCGATAATTTAGGTATAGATAGGATACTTTAATCTATCTCTAGAAATTCTGATATCGCTTTATTAAACTCTATAGGGTTGTCTACATTGGCTATATGAGCAGCTCTTTCTATTGCAATGTACATTGACTTTGGTGTTAAAATAGACATTTCTTCCATAATATCAGCTGGAGCACCTGCATCATTCAAGCCTCCAAGATATAGTGTTTTATTTTTTATCTTTCCTAGATATTTTTTATAATCTAGTTCTTTCAAAGCTGCCCCACATCCAGTTAGTCCATTTATTGAAGTATTGCAAAATTCTTTTTCAAAAGTTTCTATTGTATCTATATTCTGATTATAGAACCATCTTTTTTTTGTGCCTGCCCATATTGATTTGACACCATTATCTTGCATCGCAATATCTCGTTCTTCCCATAGCTTTATAAAACTTTCTGTAGCCTCAGCTCTCGCATCAGCACATATTAGTTTATTGATTCTGTTAGGATAATTTATAGCAAGACCAAGGCCAACCATGCCTCCAATTGATAATCCAAGAAAATTAGCTCTTAAAATACTCAATGCATCCATTAAGCTTATAACATCCTGTTCCAACTGGTTAAATGTATAAGGACCATCTGGCGCATCACTCTCACCATGGCCTAAGGTATCATATCTTAAAACTTTAAAATTTTTATTGAGCAAGTCCATTTGAGGGGCCCACATTTTATGTGTTGTACCCAAGCTATTTGAAAGAATTATCCATGGTTTGCTCTCTGTTCCAGAAATATCAATTGCAATATTATATTTTCCAAGATTTATTTTTTCCATAATTGTATTCCATGTATAATATAAGTTGTGATTTAATTTTATTGTTTTTAATAGATTATAACAATAAAATTATGTTTAAATTCTATTCTAATAGAAATATAATAATAATAAGAATAGTTAATTTATAACAATAAATAAATTGGTTTAGAGTATTGGATCTATGACAGAAGAAAAAATAATTAATAATAAAGATCTAAGAAGAGCGCTTGGCTGTTTTCCAACTGGTATAGCTATCGTTACCACAGAAAACGAAGCTGGCGATCCTATTGGATTAACAGTTAACTCTTTTAATTCTGTATCATTAGATCCTCCGTTAATAATTTGGAGTATTTCTCTCTCTGCTCCAAGTATAAACGCCTTTAGGTATAATAAATCCTTTGCAGTAAATATCTTATCGTCAGATCAGAAAGAGCTATGTCAAAAATTTTCAACTCCATCAACCGATAAATTTAATGGCACTGCTTGGGAAAAAAGTGTGATGGGAGTTCCTTTGATAATTGATTCAATTGCACAATTTGAATGCATTACTCACGCAACATATCCTGGCGGAGACCATGAGATATATATAGGAAGAGTAATTAATTATACCCACAATAACAAAGAACCTTTAATTCTATCAAAAGGTAAAATAATCAATTCTTAGAGGAAATTTCTCTACTTAACCTGTTATTGGATAAACTGCAGGTTTTCCAGACAAAATATTTGCTACATCTGCTGCAGCTTTTGTTTGTAACTCCTCAAGTGCCTCTACAGAATAAAATGCCGTATGTGGGGCTAAAATAACATTATCTCTACCTATTAAAGGTGAATTAGCTGGAAGAGGTTCTATTTCGACTACATCAAGTCCTGCACCGCCAATTTCATTATTATCAAGAGCTTTAATAAGATCTTTTTCATTTATTAATGGGCCTCTTGCGGTATTAACTATCACTGCAGTTTTTTTCATTTTTTTAAAAGCATCTGCATTTACTAATCCTATTGTTGAGGGCAAGAGAGGTGCGTGCACTGAAATAAAATCTGACCTTTCGTACAATTCATCCATTGTAACTTTTTCTACAGAATGTTTTTCAAAAAGTTCATCTGGGGCATATGGGTCACAAGCAATTACATTAAATCCAAATGCTTGGGCTTTTGGTGTCATTAATCGAGGAATATTTCCAAAACCGATAAGACCAACTGTTTTACCACGCAATCTATAAATTGGAACTACTGCAGGCATTTCCCATCTTCCAGATTGAACTAGTTGATTGGATAACGGTATTTTTCTTGCCATCGATATTATCATAGCCATAGCTTGATCTGATACTTCATCTAAACAATAATCTGGTACATAGTTAACAGCGATTCCAAGCTCTCCTGCAACTTTTAGATCGATGTTATCAACGCCAATGCCAAATCTTCCAATTGCTTTACATTTTTTTAATTTTTTAAGTAGATCGCCATTTAATTTTGCATAGGTAACTAATATTCCGTCTGCATTTTCAGCTACCGCCATAATATCTTCTTCAGATCCACTTTTAGCTTGGATTATTTCAGCGTCAATTGATTCTAAGGCTTTCTTTGCCGGATCAAGATTTGGAAAAGGGCTATCTGTTACTACAATTAATGGTCTATTGCTCATTTAATTAATCTTTCTCTTATAGAACTTCTGGATTTGCACAAGTTGGTGGTGTTTTGCCGTCAATAAACGCTTCGATATTATCAACTACTCTGTGGGCCATAGCTTCCCTAACATCTTTAGCGGCGCTACCTAAATGAGGTGCAAGAACAACGTTTTTCATATCGAATAATTCTTTTTCAATAATTGGTTCTTTTTCATAAACATCAAGGCCAGCTCCGGCAATTTCTTTATTTTGCAGAGCTCTTACCATTGCTTTTTCATCAATAATTGGTCCTCTTGCAGAATTTATAATATAGGCTGATGATTTCATAAGTTTGAATTCTCTATCTGATATTAGATGAAATGTTTCAGGTTTTTCCGCAGCGTGAATTGATACAAAATCAGATTCTTTTAATAGGACATCAAAATCTCTATACTCAAAACCTGTTGCAGCTTCGTCTTCAGGGCTCATTCTGTTTGGTCCCCAGTATAATACTTTCATATCGAATCCTTGCGCACGTCTACCGGTAGAACGGGCTATTCTTCCTCGACCACCAACAAGACCAATTGTTTTACCTGTTACATCTCCTCCAAGAAATAGCGCTGATTGAGCTCCCGGATACCCTCCGGCCCGCACAAATTTATCTGATTCAGAAATTCTTCTTGCAACGTTTAACAATAAACCAAAAGCAATATCAGCCGTTGCATCTGTAACAACGGCAGGAATAACTGTTACAGGCAATTTTAATTCACTGGCTCCTTTTACATCTATGCGATCTGGTGTAATTGATTGCGACGCAACAGCAATTAAGTTAGGATTTGCTTCCATAATTTTTCTATCCACTACATCGTGAAGAAGACAATATAAAATATCACAATCTTTTACTTCTTCTAATAGAGTTTCGTAAGGTAAGATTTTTGTAGCATCAGGATTCATTTTTATTTCAACGTCACCTCTATTCTCTAATCTATCAATAGCGCTTTGTGCGATTGGTTGGGTTATATATATACGTGTTTTCTTCATTTTATTATCCTTTATTATTTACTAAGAAGTTTCTTATCAAAAGGTGTTCTTGACATGATATGTGGTCCATTTTCGGTGATTTGAACCATTTCTTCTAACCTAACTCCACCGCCACCTCTAACGCCTTCAACCCAAATTAATGGTTCTACAGCAAAGACCATTCCTGGTTTAAATTCATATTCTGGAGCTCCAGGTAAGGTCTCTCCAATGTAAGGAGGTTCGTTTGCACCAATACCAACTCCATGTGCTATAAATAAAGAGAGAAATCTTCCACCTAAACCATATTTATCAGAAGCTTTTATTAGAGCTTTGGCTGCATCTATATTGGTTTTTCCTGGTTTCATTTCAGCTACACCAGCTTGAAGTCCTTCGTACACTGCTGTATAAATTTTCTTTTGTTCATCTGAGGGCTTTGAGTTAGACGAACCGCAATAAACAGTTCTTGCCATGTCACCAAAGTAACCATTCCAAGCTGCGCCAATATCAATAAAGACTAAATCACCATCTCGAATTATTTTATCCGAACATATTCTATTGGGAGGAGACATGTGTTCTCCTGAAGCAACGAACGGTGTTGTTACATGTGAGTATTCACCACCAAGTTTATATAATGTGTGCATTGCATTTGCTGCCACATCACATTCACGTACACCTTCTTTTACAGTTTCTATTGCAGTTGCACATACTGCATCAGCTATGGCTGTAGCTTCTTCTAATAATTCAATTTCTCCTGGCAGTTTGATCATTCTAGCCTGTTGCATTGGGGTATCACCATCTTCAATACTAATATTGGGAAAGTGTTGAACTAAAGCTTGGTAGAAAATGACATTTGCTTCATCGAGACCTAGTTTGCATTTGGTAAGCCCATATTTCTCAAGCACTGGACCTAAAATATTCTTAACTAATCCATGGACTAAAGATTTTTCTTCAATTATTGGGATTGTATGAACCTCTTTAATCCAGGGCATAGTGTTTTCAATTCGATCTCTTTCGCCGCCGGAGCAAAATAATATAGGATCTTTTCCATCTATTAGTAAGGCGCCATTTAATGCTGTAGATTTTCCATGAATTATTTGAGGTCTAAGGTCTGTCAAGTAACGTTGATTTTCATCTTTCCATACTAAAATTGCATCAAGGCCAGCTTTTTTTAATTGGTCTTGAGCTCTTTTAACACGATCGCGTCTAAGATCCTGAGGATTTACACGTTTCTCGTAACTTACATTAAAGCCGCCTCTTGCATATCCTTGCATA
Source organism: Rhodobiaceae bacterium (assembly GCA_018651345.1). Classification (GTDB taxonomy): domain Bacteria; phylum Pseudomonadota; class Alphaproteobacteria; order Rhizobiales; family TMED25; genus CAJIYR01. The sequence goes on along the minus strand of JABIEF010000062.1, from coordinate 4,620 downwards.
GATATCTCCTGTTTTTATTTTCTATAGAGAATGCCTCTATATATATTGATAGTAAATATTAGCCAATTGTTTTTTCAACTATTGTTCTGAATTCATCATCTGTCATTAACTTTTTATGAATTAGTCCCCAGTCTTTTATAGCCATTAGAATATCCATAGCTTGTTTGTCATCAGCGTTTATTTGGAATCTATTCAATCTATCTTTAATTGAATCTATGCCGGAGCCTTTTCCAATCACTATTTCTGGCTCCTTTTGTCCAACTAGGCTAGGCCTGAAAGGAAATAGCTCTGTTTGATGCTCATAACCACAGTTAAGTAACCAGTTAGCAATAATCCCTGACTCAACATTAAAGAGATCGTCTCCAACTATTGGTCTATTTGAAGCTACTGCTACACCAGAAATATCCCTTACTAGATCAGAAAGAGCTTTTAATTTTTCAGTCTTAATACCAATATCTTTATTATATAATGTTTTAAGGGCCATAACGGTTTCTTCCATAGGAACATTACCAGCTCTTTCGCCTAATCCAAGAACAGTAGAATGTATTACATCAACGCCCATGGAAACAGCCATCAATGTATTTGCAATCCCAAGACCAAAGTCTTGGTGGAAATGTGCTTCTAACGGTACTTTTATTCTATCTTTCACGGCTTTTACAAAATAAGGCATAGCATGTATCGAAGTTGCTCCCATCGTATCAACGAGTGCAAGTGCATCCATATGACCTTCAGATCCTACTTTCTCTATTAAATCAAGAACCCATGTTAATTCAGATCTAGTGAAATCAATTGGGAAGAATACTACTTTTAAACCATTTTCGTGTGCAAATTTTGTTGATTCAATTGATAATTCAACAGCACGTTCAAATTCCCATCGATAACCAAGTTCAATAAGGTGTTGGCTAGAAGGGACTTCCATAACAACTCCTGATACACCAGAATCAACGGCCCTTTTAACATCATCAACCATACATCTAGCGAATGAAAATATTTCTGGCCCTAGGTTTCTTTTGGCTAAGTCAGCTACAACTCTTGCGTCGTCTTTTGATACAACTGGCATACCAGCCTCAATTCGGTGAACTCCAGCTTCAGCCAACGCTTCAGCAATACGAATTTTATCATCGTAATTAAAGGCTACACCAGTTTGTTGTTCGCCATCTCTTAGTGTTATATCATGAATTTGTATTTTTTCTGGAAAATTAATCTCAGATATAACTTCGGGTGCAAAATTCCACTGACTTGTAAGCCAGTTATCTGTTTTCCATGGTGTATTTGTCATAATATCTCTCCAGTATTTTTTATAATTGTCAGGTGTATTTTGTAAAATAAATTAATTAATCTAACCTTGATATATTAAAATGTAATATAAATCAAATTAGATAATTAGGAAATATAATTTTGATATATTTAATTAAACGTTTTTGTAGCAATTTTGTAATTTGGATCTAATTTTAAAGCAAGTGCATGATATTTATTGCTTTCCTCCAATTCCCCCATGAACAACAGAATATCCCCAAGAATGGAATATGATCTAGCAGAATTCGGATCTATCTTAATTAACTTTTCTGCGTATATTTTTGCGCTACTATATTCCTTGTTCTTAGATAGGGCCCTTATCTGCCAAAGAATTCCTATTACATTTCCTGGTTTGTATTTAATTTCTTTTTCAAAGCTTTTAATTGAATCTTCAATACTTCCTATATTAAATAGTATTTTACCTTTAATAAAGTTAATACTATGATCTGAAAAACTTTTATTTAACTCTTCTGCTGTGTTTATATCATTGAGTGCAAGTTCATATTTTTTTAAAGCATAATATATTTGAGATCTTTCGAAATATGCATATGAATTGCTAGTATCTAATTTTATAGCATTGGAATATTCTTCGCTAGCTTTCAAATAATTTTTATTAACCACAAATTCTCTTGCTTGCTTTATTGATATTTCAGCTTTTATTTTTAGTAAATGTTCATATATTTTTTTAGCATTATAATTATTGGGATCTGCATGTAAGACTTTTTTGATATTATACTCTGCCATTTGATAATTATTTAATTGCATTAGAATGTTTGTTTTTTTAATTAAATAACGATTATTATTATTTTCAATTCTAAGTGCTCTTGTTATATCTTCAAGGGCTTTTTTATCATCTCCTTGTAATGATTTTATTTGAGATCGTATGAAATATGCATTTGAATAATTATTGTTTAAAAAAATTACCTTATTAATTTTCTCGATTGCTTTTGAATAATTTTCTATTGAAATATAAGCTTTTGATAATTCTGTTAATAAGATTATATCCTTCGGCTCTGTTAACGTAAGTTCAGTAAGTTTAAGGATAGCATTCTTTTTATCATTATTTTGAAGTAAGGATTTTGCATATAATCTAGAAAGTTGTTTATTTGTGTAATTTAATAATATTGCATTTTCAAAACTTTCTTTTGCAAGTTTTGATTTTCCTTGTCTTAATAAAATCACACCTTTTAAGTAATGCGCTTCTGGATAATTTTTATCATTTTTAATTAAGTTAGAAAAAGCTTCTAGAGCCTTATCAGGTTGGTCTAATGAAAAATAAGAGTTGCCAACATAATATAGAGCTTTGTTAATTTCTATATTACTAGATTTTTTATTATTAATAACAATCTTACAATGATTGATTGCGGGTTCATGTAGACCCATTTGACTATAATTTTCACATTTTATAATGCCTGCATTGGCGTAGACGATAGATGTTATATAAATTAATATAAAAAATAAAAAACATCTAACTGTGAATCTGTATTTATCTAAGTAATTATTTATCATAATTTTTCATATATTATAGTTAATAAAAAATTTTACTATAGTTATTAATTATTTATAATATAAATATTTTTTCAAATAACAATAATAGAGATATTATACAGACTAAACTCTCTTTATACTTTTAGTCTATTTAATATCTTAATAACCTCATTCATATAGATGTCTCCATCCATAATTGCGTATTGTATCAGGGGCGTTAACATGTAAATATCTTTCCTGTACTTATTAAAATCATCTTCTATTCTGATGTGATCATTGTATTCGTTATAGAAAGTTTTTGTAAACGTGCCGTTCATTATTAAATAAGCTAATTCATATTCTGTATGAGCATAAAAAATACCTGGATCTATAAGACCTACAAAATGCTCTCCGTTTACTAATATATTATCCTTCCAAAGATCTCCGTGGATCAATGACGAATTCTCAGGCTCAATAAGATATTTTTCTAGGGATTGTGAAAATTTATAGATTCTTTTATAAAGATCAATATCAATCAGACCAATTTTTAGTGCTATCTTTGAATAATATAGAAGACGATTTTCTCTATAGAAGTCAATCCATTTTATATGCTTTGAATTAGGCTGAGTTAAATTTCCAATGGTTGTATTATACTCGTAGCCAAAGTAATTTTGTTTTACTGAATGTAATTTTGAAATAGCTCTTGCTATTTCAATTTCATGTTTTGGTCTTATTGCGATATTCTCGCATTCAATATATTCTAATGCCAATAGATTGTCATTGAAGAATATCACGTCAGGTGTTTTTATATGAATGGATTTTAAGTCTTCTAACATTCTTTTTTCAGTTAAAAGTTGGTTAGATTTTTCTTTATTTAGTTTTATAACAATTTTTTTGTGATTTATTAAAGCGTAATATATTTCAATATTATACTTACCCCCCAATAGCTTGATATTTCTTAACTCTTTGGCATTTTTAATTAGACCAGAATTGATAAGGTTGGTGATTATATTATTATCGTGCATCGATTCTTTTTTTTCTATCCCCACAAATTGCTTGAGGCAATGCTCATATTGCCGTTCGTATAAGTTATAGAATTTTCCCTATCTTTTTCTATAAAATTAGCTCCATCTAAATCAATATAATCTGCATCTGTGGCGATTAATTGAGCTGGTGCAATGCCAATTGAAGAGCATATCATACAACCAATCATAATTTTTAGACCTTTTTTTAAGGCAAAATCTTTTAATAGTAAAGCCTCTGTCAAACCTCCGGTTTTATCTAATTTTATATTAACGGCATCATATATATTTATAATTTTTTTAAGGTCTGCGATAGTTTTGCAGGATTCATCCGCGCATAATACTATTTTTGAATTTATTTTTGCAATTTCTTTGTCGTATTTTTTTTTAACGGGTTGTTCAATAAGCTCGATATTCATTTTTTCTGATATTGACATCAGATCATTTAAGTCTTTTGGATGGATCGACTCATTTGCATCTAATATTAAACGTTTTTTTGGTAATTTTTTTCGAATTAATTCTATTCTTTTTGAATCATGACCATCACCGGATAGTTTTATTTTTATTAAATTGAAATGTGAATTTAAGCACGCTTCTTTTGCCATTTTTTCTGCTGTATCTAAACTAACGGTATAAGCTGTTGAGAGATTAAAGGGTTTTATTTTATTTCCTTTTTCCCAAATAGTTGTTTTTTCTAGTTTTAATTCTAAATCCCATAGCGCTAGATCTATTGCATTTCTTGCTGCACAGGCTGGGAAATTTTCTCTTAGTTTATTTCTTGAAATTCCATGTTCTATATAGGAGCAGAATTTTTTTATTTTTTTTATTTCGGTTT
>JABIEF010000061.1 GCA_018651345.1 Rhodobiaceae bacterium | reverse complement strand
TCAAATATAAGAGTATCTTGAGATACAAGTGCTGATGAACTCCTAACATCTGCTAAAGACATATCTTTAATATCAATATCATTTATCTCAACTTTTCCTGATGATACATCATAGAATCTTGGAACAAGATTTAATAAACTAGATTTTCCAGCCCCAGATGGGCCAACTAGTGCAACTGTTTGTCCAGATTTAATTTTTATAGAAATATTCTTAAGAACATCTTTATCATTTTCCGAATATGAAAAAGATACATTCTCAAAATTTATTGAACCAGAAGATATTTCTAGCTTTTTTAAGTTTTTTTTATCTTGAATTTTAGGCTTATTATCTAAAATTGGAAATAATCTCTGTGAAGCAGCAACCCCTTCCTGAAGCATTGCTTGTAAGTTTGCTACAGCCTTCAAAGGATCATATAGTAAGCCAGCAGCTGTAGTAAAGGCCATAAAACTTCCTACAGTCATTAATCCATCTAAAGATTTATTACCAGCGTAGTAGATAATACAAGCAATCGCAACGCCAGTTACAATTTCCATTATTGGAGCAGATGCTGATCGAGCTCTGACACCTTTCATTGAAAAATTTACTACCTTATCAATAACTTCTGAAGCCTTAATTACGTGCATTTGTTCTTTACCATAAGCCTTAATAATCCTTATTCCTTTTAAAGTTTCTGAAACCAAGGCAGATAGAGCCCCTATCTCCTCAAGGCTCATGCGAATAGCTTTCCTTAATTTTTTTCCTAAAAACTTTAAACCAATTGCAGCTGGGGGAATAACTATGAAAAAAATAGTAGCAAGCATTGCATCTACATAAAAAAGATAACCAACAAGGCCAACCACCATTAATATATTTCTTGATAAATTAACAACTACTGATGACATAGTTTCTCTTAACTTAGACGAATCAGCAGTAAAGCTAGATATAAATCTTGCTGAATGAATGGAGTTTATATAAGAAAGGTCGGAATTTAAAATGGATCTGTATAAATCTTTTTGAAGGGACCCAACAATTCTCTGACCTATATAATTTATAGCTACATTGGCTCCATATGTTCCAATAGCTCTTATTAGCATTATTGAAATTGCAACAAGAGGAAGAATTGTAAGCATACTCCTATCAGCATTAACAAAAATATCGTCAATAACACGACGAATTAACTCTGGTAGAGCTGGAGTTGTTAATGCAACTATTGCATTACAAGAAAGCGCTATCAACAATAACTTAGTTGAGCCACTAGCGTAGCTCTTCCAAATTCTTCTAATAGTTTTTAAAGTATAATATTTTTCAGTATCATTCATTTTATCCACTACTTAGATTTACACATAAAAACATTAATATGCACATGAATAATCATAAAGATTGAATAGCATATTGCTTGTTATGTTAAATCATCATAGTTTATCTTTCTTCAATTGTTTGGTGAAAATATGTCAATAAAGTTATCGAAAAATTTAGAAAAGATTGCCCCTTCTGCAACTGTTGCCATGACGCAACTTGCAAGAGAGTTAAAAAATAAAGGAAAAGATGTGATTAGTTTATCCGCTGGTGAACCAGATTTTGATACACCTAATCATATTAAGTCTGCTGCTATTGATGCGATTAATAGAGGGGAAACAAAGTATACAGCAGTTGATGGAATAGATGAGCTCAAAGAGGCAATAGTAAAAAAATTTAAAAGGGACAATGACTTAAATTTTTCTAAAGAAAATATTTCTGTTGCACCTGGTGGAAAGCCTATTATCTATAACGCAATGATAGCAACACTAAACCCAGGTGATGAAGTTATTATTCCATCTCCATATTGGGTAAGCTATCCAGATATAGTTAAATTAGCTGGAGGAACTCCAGTTATAATAGAGACAAGTATAGAAGATAATTTTAAGATTACAGACACTAAACTTAAGCAAAGCATAACAGAGCATACCAAATGGATTATATTAAACTCACCATCTAATCCAACTGGAGAGGTTTATACACAATATGAGCTAGAGTCTCTTATTGATGTTTTGAAACAGCATCCAGATATTTATATTCTGACTGATGATATATATGAACACCTTCTTTACGATAGATCGAAAAAATTTATAACAATTGGTCAACTTGATGATGAAATTAATACTAGAACTTTAACTATGAATGGAGTTTCAAAAGCATATTCAATGACGGGATGG
>JABIEF010000005.1 GCA_018651345.1 Rhodobiaceae bacterium | reverse complement strand
TATATTATTATTGATTTTTATTTACGTTATAATACCATCAATGCAGGTTTTCTTTTTGGAGCATCCTTCCATAGAATTACTGATTATATAAAAAAGAATGAAGAAAAATGGTTTAATTATAAAATTAGTCGCTTTGTATCGGTTATATATTTGCTTAGTTTAACTTTTTTGGGTTACTGGATTGTAAGATTTTTAGTTAGAGATATTATTTCTTACTTCCCTTAGAATAGTCTTGGATTATATATTCGAACAATTATCCACATTAATACAGTAACTTAAAATATCTTCCTGATAAAAAAGTTTTGGTTATTTATCAAAAATATTAAATTTTATTAAATTATATTAAAATACTTATTAATCTTAATAAGCTGCCTAAAGATTAAGAAAATATATATTATTTTCGTAATTCTTCTTTAATTGCCTTAAGTAACTCAACTGTCTCCTGTTGCCTTGAAACAAAAAAGAATAATGGATAAAGGCCCAGTGTAATGATTGTAAAAAAAATGAAAATTATAAAATTACCTAAACGTGCTGCCATACTGCTCTCCTTTAAAATTATATTATAACTAAGGTAAAAGATATCACACCTTAGTAGGGTTAAAAATTATCGTTCTACCGTAACCTTTTTAATTGCTTATTTTAATTACGCCCCACATTCCGACCATATCTTGGTATACTTCTGAATTATTATTATCATAAACTTTTATTCCCAATGTCAAAGTATCATGGCTGTTTTGTGCAGTTAAGTTGAAAGAATTTGACAATGTTATATGAAAACCATCTCTACGTTCATCACCCAATTGGCTAATATTATATATTTTATAAATACCAGTTTGCCCGTTATTAGTTAATTTTAAATCAGTTCCGTCAAAACATGCCAGTATATTGGTATGCATACCATTGAAACCACATGTTAAAATAGCTTTATAGGTTGTATTTACTACTGGTTTTTTTGCTGGTTTTGGATCAACATATAAAGGGTCATCGGTCCTAATGATTTCAGCAGCTGGTCTATCGCACACAAGAAATTTGCTCTTAGTTCTTTTTGAGGGGTATTTTCCACAATCCCCTTCTGTATAAGAATCTCCAGTTACAATTTTAGAAAACTCTAATGGAACATTTCTAATCGTTTTACAGGATGTGAATTCATCATTATCGTCATAAGACGTGGTGGTTTTAATGATACGCTCCGGCGTTATTTTCACTGTTGAAATATTATCTTTTAAGTTATCACAAAAACCTTCATTAGCGCCACCGGAGGTCTCACTGTGACATCTAGCATTATAATCAATAGAATTCTTAAATGCACCATTAGAATCTCGTGTAATTCGACTAAAAACAAGTCCTGAATCAAGATTATATAATACATTTCTTATATTATCACAATTTATGCTTGCGCTAATTTTTGCTGGAATAGAAGACGGAATTGAATGAATAGAGTTTATATCTTTAACTCTTACCCCTGAGTTATCCCAGATAATGCCAACAGCAATAAGAATAAGTGAAAAAGCAGCCACTGCATAAATAATTTTCTTCTTTTTAGGGTTGCCTTGGAGGCTTTTATTATTTTTTATGAATTTATCTAAAGATTCTTTTATATCTTTATTAAGATGATTTGGAGAAATAACTTCCCCATTATTATCAGGTGAGGTTGCTCTCCACAACCAATATACGCCATACGGAAGTGTTGTAAAAAATAGAATCGTTAAGAAACTACCCAATATCAGAGAAATAATTATTAACCCTAAAGCCTTAAGCTGGTTTGTGTCGAACCAGTCAAGAGGGCTTCTTGTTTTGTTACAGTTTGCGCACTTTAAAGAAAATGATGGTATTTCCTTTTCACAAGATTCGCAATTAACTAACTGTTTTCTATGATAAGGTTTATTAGTCATTTTATATCTCCAAAGTTAACAAAAAAATATAGTTTTTTTTGTTAATATCAATCATTTTCAGTATATTTATGATTTAATTTGGTATTAAAATATTACTCTACTATAAGCGTGATCTAACTGATTTCTTTATCGATAGAATCTAGGGCCGGTCAGTTTCTTTTAATGTTACTAATAAATAAATAAAAACCATATTAATATCTAACATACCTTTTCAAATATAAATATCTGGGGTCTAATAAAAACTCCTATTGGTACTTTCATCATCAGGAGTTATGTTTAAGGGTTTAATATGAATATAGATTTTAATGAAAGATACAGAAGATGAATAATCATGTGCAAGATGAAAAAGAATTTATTTTAGGTTGGGAAGAGTGGGTTGCTCTTCCAAGTATTGATGTTCCTGCAATAAAAGCAAAAATAGATACAGGTGCAAAAACTTCAGCAATACATGCTTTTATGATTGAGCCTTATGGTAGGGGAGACGTGAAAAAAGTACGTTTTGGAGTGCAACCTATTCCTGATAGGCCTGATATTGTTATTTTTTCTTCTGCTAATATTGTTGATCAGAGAGAAATCACAAGTTCAAATGGTGAAACAGAAATGAGATTTGTAATAGAGACCATTATAAAAATTGGTGAACAAGAATGGCCTATAGAAGTTTCATTAACTAATCGTGAAACAATGCAATATAGAATGTTAATAGGTCGGTCTGCTTTAAGAGATAATATTATTGTTGATCCAAATTTATCATTTGTTCAAGAAGACTTTTCCGTAAATGCATATGCAGTTAAAAAGAAAGAAAATCAGTATGCAGCTAGTTTAAAAATTGGCATTCTTTCTAGGGAGCCTAACAATTATTCAACACAAAGGTTAATAGAAGCTGCTGAAAATAGAAACCATTTAGTACAAATTATTCATACAACAAAATGTTATATGAATATATCTTCTACAAAACCTGAAGTATATATTGAAGGAAAATCAATAGAAGGCTTTAATGCAATAATTCCTCGAATAGGAAGTTCTATAACTTTTTATGGTATGGCATTAGTTAGACAATTTGAAGCAATGGGAGTTTATACATTAAATTCAGCAGCTGCTATTGGAGCATCAAGAGATAAATTATATGCACATCAATTATTAGCAAGGTCAGGTATTGATATGCCAAATACAGGTTTTGCTAGGTCAGCAAAAGCTAATAATGATTTGATTAAATTTGTAGGTGGAGCTCCACTTGTTGTTAAATTATTAGAAGGTACTCAGGGCAAAGGTGTTGTTTTAGCAGAAACAAAAAAAGCTGCAGAATCTGTAATTGGAGCTTTTCAAGGACTTAAGGCAAATATATTAGTACAGGAGTATATAAAGGAATCTGCAGGTACAGATATTAGGTGCTTAGTAGTTGGTAATAAAGTTATTGCTGCAATAAAAAGACAAAATAATGATGGAGACTTTAGGGCCAATATACATAGAGGAGGTAAAGCATATAAAGTTACGTTAACAAAAGAAGAAAGGCAAACAGCTGTTCGTGCTACAAAAGTTTTGGGTTTGTCGTTAGCTGGAGTTGATTTTCTTAGGTCAGAAAGAGGTCCAAAAGTTCTAGAAGTGAATTCATCTCCTGGACTTGAAGCTATAGAAGGGGCAACAGGAAAAGATATTGCTTCAGCAATTATAGAGCATATAGAAAAATTTGCTAAAGTAAGACAATCTAATAAATGGAAGGGTTTATAGGGTTATTTTAGCTTGGTTAAATAATATAAGGGAATTATCATGACAATTAAAAATATTGAAATCTCAATCAACAATTGATATAGCATTTTAATTACCCATTAATATACCTCCACTTCACCCTATACCTTAAATAATGGTTTTTATAAGGGGTTAAAATATAGGCAGTAAAATCCTATTAAATATTAAGTATATTTTATGAAAGAAAGAAATAATGCTACATTAATACTCAACACTAGTGGGTAGTTAAATGGTAGATTATGATTATACATCACATGAATATAGGAATGGGAAAAAGAGATTCGTTCCCAAATCAGACTATGTAAAATTCCATGATGGATATTGGTATCCAGTGAGAATGACGACTTACTTATATTGGTTTAAATTCTTACAAGAAGCAGAGTTGTCTAGAGAGTTTGAAGTAGATTGGAAGAAGTATAAAGACTGGGGGAGTAAGGAAGAGATTATGGATGAGTTAAAGCAAAGTATTGAGAATGGTTTTGTTGCCATAGCTGTGCCAAAGTTTGAGAAAATTTGGAAAAATTTAATTAGGACTTTTGAAAAACTCTTTATAGTGATAGATAAATACCTGGTGGGCAGCCATAGCTCAGTTGGTTAGAGCGCCTGGTTGTGGACCAGGAGGTCCTTAGTT
>JABIEF010000060.1 GCA_018651345.1 Rhodobiaceae bacterium | reverse complement strand
TAGGCTTAAATGCTACTCTACCTAGTTTTCCGGTATCGTTTACCATTTGAAGAAATAAACGTGCTGCATATGCCATTTGAACTCCAGGCGTATTCATTTCAGAATGAATTATTCCCGTATCTTTGCTAACAGTAAATTTTTGTTTATCTTGAGAGTAAGGTAGGCAAGGCATGCACCTAACAACAGTTATTGGTCCATAAGGTCTAACATTACAATACACACCAGCTTGTGTGCGTAAAGGAGCGTTTCCAGATTTTCCCATTACAACTACTTTATTACCGTTACCGTCGTCTACATATGCGTCGCCAGCAGTAGACCATTTAATAGATGTTACGGGCATATTTCCAAACCAACTTAAAGGTTCAAGCTTTAAGTCATGCCTTATTTGAGACCACATTGGGACTGCATAGAAAGGTAGGCCCAAAATATCTATAGCCGCAACTGTTCCTAATAATGCGAAAGCGTCTGTTAATGAATGTGTTATTGGATTTATTATATTGTCATGATTGCCACCTTGCCAAACTATTGCATCTGGAAATCCATTTGGACGAATATCAGATTTTTGGTAAAGTCCTGTAAAAAGACTTTTTAAGTCTCCTCCAGCAGCTTCGGTTTTTGCAATGTGCATTAAATCAAGCATGTCGTTTTTCCTTGTTTGTTTTTAGTACAAGCGTGCAATTAATTTTACAATTAAATTAAAATTGGTATTAATTTACTTTACATTGGTATAACAAGATTTTTAACACGGTCAACATCTTGGTGCAAATTATTTGCTAATAATGAGAATTATATGAACAAATTAAATTTAGGAATGCAGAATTTATATGAAACAGATGGAATGTCTGATCCATATATAGTACTGGTTAGGCCCCAGCTTGGTGAAAATATTGGTGCAGTAGCTCGTGCCATGGCAAATTTTAATTTATTTAAACTTAGAATTGTTAGTCCAAGAGATGGTTGGCCAAATAATAAGGCTTATAGATCAGCTGCGGGCGCATCTGTTATTATTGACAATACAGGATTATTTGATTCACTAGAATTAGCAATACAAGATCTTGATTATGTTTTTGCAACAACTGCAAGAAGAAGAGATATGATCAAACCTATTACAAATCTTCGTAATACAGCGATTAAAACAAAGGAGATGGTTGCCAAGGGTAGTAAAGTTGGTATAATTTTCGGCCCAGAAAAATCAGGGTTAACAAATGAGGATATATCTCTATGCAATGGTTTGGTTATGGCACCTGTGAATCCAGATTTTGCATCACTGAATCTTGCACAAGCTGTTTTGCTTATCGCTTATGAATGGTTTTTGATATCATCTGATGGTAAGCTTGGTAGAGAGACGCAAAGTGAGAAGCCGAGAACAGAGGGTCTTTCTATCGATAAAACTAGATTGGCTACCAAAGAGGAGTATATAAAATTATTCTCACACTTAGAAGATGAGCTAGGCGGTAGAAATTTCTTTCGCCCTTTAGAAAAGAAAAAATCAATGATTAATAATTTAAGAAATATGATTCAAAGGCAAAATTTGACTGAGAAAGATGTAAAAACGTTTCACGGTATAATTAAAGCCTTGAGTAAAGAAAAATAGATTTATGTATTCTTGTTGTTGACAGTTCATTCTAGTAACTGTAGACATAAATGAATAAATATATACACCCGTGAAATTTTGATTAATTCAATATTTCTGTCGGCATTGAGAGATTAATGCCTAGGAGGGCGCATCCATTTAAATAATATAAGGATACGAAAATGACAAAAAGAATTCAAGCTAAACATAAGATTGATCGTAGATTAGGTGAAAATATTTGGGGTAGGCCAAAGAGTCCTGTAAATAGAAGAGAATATGGTCCCGGTGAACATGGCCAAAGAAGACAGGGAAAAGTATCAGATTATGGTTTACAATTAAGAGCAAAGCAGAAGTTAAAAGGTTATTACGGCAACCTAACGGAAAAACAGTTTAAGGCTTGTTATAGAGAAGCTGTGAGATTAAAAGGTGATACAGGTGAAAATTTAGTCGGTCTTCTTGAAAGGCGTCTAGATACAGTTGTCTATAGGGCAAAAATTGTACCAACAGTATTTGCAGCAAGACAGTTTATTAACCATGGTCATATTAAGGTAAATGGTAGAAAAACAAACATCGGTAGCGTTAGATTAAAGATTGGTGATATAGTTGAGGTAAGAGAAAAATCTCGGGATATTGCTATGGTAATTCAAGCATTAGATTCTGCTGAAAGAGAAATACCAGAGTACGTAGAATTCAATAGAGAGAAGTATCAGGTATCCATCAAAAGAATACCTAGTCTCTCTGATGTTCCTTATCCAGTTCAAATGGAACCAAATTTAGTAATTGAGTTTTATTCAAGGTAGATTACTTTGTTTTTATTCCCTTATCTTTAAAGAAATCTAAGAGTTCATCTTCTTGGAACATCTCTTTGATTATATCGGCGCCACCCACGAACTCGCTTTTTACGTATAGCTGAGGTACGGTTGGCCAATTGCTGAATTCTTTTATTCCGCTTCTAATTTCTTCATCTGCGAGGACATTGACGCTATTGAAGTCAACCTGCAAGTAATTTAGCATTTGTACGACTTGTCCTGAGAATCCACATTGAGGTTGTTCAGGGGAGCCTTTCATAAACAATAAAACTTCGTTTGATGATATTTGATTTCTTATCCAATCCTGAATCTCATTATTGGCCATTTTATTATCCTTTTTCTTTTGGTGTTATAGTTTTTATCGTTAGGGCGTGAAGATCTGTGCCTAACTTATCTTTTAGCGCATCGTGTACCATTTGATGTTGTTGTATTCTATTTTTACCAACGAATGAATTTGAAGTTATAACTGCTGAATAATGGTCGTTATCACCTGCTAAGTCATTAATTTCAATATTCGCATCAGGTAATTTTTCTTTTATATACCTTATTAGGTCGCTTGAAGTCATAGGCATGTTGTTAACTCTATTTATTTTATGTTCATCATACTAGGTAAAACTGATTCATATGAATCAATAAGTTCATTATTTGATATAGTCACTAAGCCGTCAATTTCCAAATTATTTTTTTGAACATTTCCTATTATATTAGCTGAGACATCATATTTAGTACATTGATTAATTGTATCTTGAACTTTATCGGAAGAAACTGTAATTACATACCTCGATTGATCTTCACCGAACATTTCTTCGTATAATTTTTCATGATCACTGGTAGAGTTTATAAGATTATTTTGAAATGTTATTTTTGCTCCAATATTTGAAGAAATTATCATTTCTGCAATTGTTACGATTAATCCTCCATCAGATATATCATGAACAGAATTAACGAATTTATTCTTTATTAAGTTTAAAATAAGATTACCATTATTTAATTCATTATTTAAATTAACGGATGGGGCATCTCCGTCTTCGGCGTTAAATATAACTTCCCTAAAAATAGAACGCCCAAGATGCTTTCCATTTCCTCCTATTAATATAATTATATCACCATCTTTTTGAGTATGGATAGTTGATAAATTTTTTAAATCTTCAATAATTCCAAGGCCACCAATTGTTGGTGTAGGTTTGATAGCCACACTATCTGTCTCGTTATACAAAGATACATTTCCAGAAACTACTGGAAAATCAAGGGTTATTGAGGCATCTCTTATTCCATTTATTGTAGAAACAAAGTCTCCCATTATAATTGGTTTTTCAGGATTTCCAAAATTAAGACAATTAGTTATAGCTATCGGTTTGGCGCCGGTGGAAACAATGTTTCTCCAGCATTCAGCTACTGCTTGCTTTGCACCTTCGTAAGCGTTTGCGTGACAATATCTTGGCGTTACATCACAAGATAAAGATAAAGCTTTGTCTGTACCCTCTATCCTAACTATACCAGCATTTCCACCTGGTTTATCAATAGTATTTGCCATTATAGTTCTATCATATTGTTCCCAGACCCATTTTTTTGAGCATATATTTGGTGAATTTAGTATTTTTAATATAATTTCTTTGAAACTAATATTAGTTTTTTGAGGTGTTAGATTTTTATCTACTTTTCTTGTTTTAATTGGTCTTACGTACATTGGTGCATCGTCTGCAAGCGAACATATTGGAATGTTTGCTTCAACTTTATCTTTGTAAATTACTTTAATTTTTTTTGTATCTGTAATCTTTCCAATTACTGAGAAATCAACCCCCCATTTTAGAAATATTTCTTCTGCTAATTTTTTCTTATTTGGCTTTAAAACCATAAGCATTCTTTCTTGACTTTCTGATAACATCATTTCGTAGGCCGACAGGTTTTCTTCTCTTTTTGGTAATTCATCTAAACATAATTCTATTCCAACGCTTCCTTTACTTGCCATTTCTACGGCTGATGAAGTTAGTCCAGCTGCGCCCATATCTTGAATTGCAATAATCGCATCCTCTTTCATTAATTCCAAGCAAGCTTCCAATAATAACTTTTCTGTAAAAGGGTCTCCAACTTGAACTGTGGGACGATTTTTTTCTGAATCTTTATCAAACTCTCCGGATGCCATGGTTGCTCCATGTATCCCATCTCTTCCAGTTTTTGCTCCCACATATACAACGGGATTATCAATGCCTGATGCAGCGGAATAAAAAATTTTATTTATATTTGCTATGCCTACACACATTGCGTTTACTAGAATATTCCCATTGTAAGATTTATCGAAGCCAACTTCTCCGGCTACTGTAGGAACGCCAACGCAATTTCCGTATCCACCAATTCCACTAACAGCTCCAGAAAGAAGATATTTAGTTTTTTTATGGTTTATGTCACCAAACCTAAGTGAATTAAGTAAAGCAATTGGTCTGGCGCCCATAGTAAATATATCTCTCATTATTCCACCAACGCCTGTTGCGGCTCCCTGGTACGGTTCAATAAATGAGGGGTGGTTATGGCTTTCCATTTTAAAAACTGCCGCTAAACCATCGCCAATATCCACTACACCAGCGTTTTCTCCAGGGCCTTGTATAACCTGTTTCCCTTGTGTATGGAGGTTTTTTAACCAATGTCTTGATGATTTATAAGAGCAATGTTCTGACCACATAACTGAATAGATTCCCATTTCAGTTATGGTTGGTTCTCTGCCTAAGCCTTCTAAAAGTTTTTCGGCTTCTTTTTCGTTTAAACCATGTTGTATATAATCTTCTTTATTCACAGTTTTTCCTATTCTTATTGTGAAAGCGAGTGAAACATTGATTCAAAAATTTTAGCACCATGATCACCGCCGGTAATTTTATCTATAGCTCTTTCTGGATGGGGCATGAGGCCTAAGATTTTAAAATTATCATTATAAACGCCAGCAATATCATTAAGTGAACCATTTGGATTGTAAGGGCTATGTTTTGCATTGTTTTCAATATATCTGAACGCTACCCGACCTTCTTCTTCTATTTTTTTTAGACTATTGTCGTCAATATAAAAATTTCCATCGTGATGTGCTATTGGCATATTAACATCTTCGTTTTCTTTGAAATTTGATGTGAAGATTGTGTCGTTTCTTATGACTCTTAGCCTTACATTACGGGAAACAAATTTTAATGAATTATTTTTTATAAGAGATCCTTGGAGAAGGCCACACTCTGTAAGAATTTGAAAACCGTTACATATACCTAGCACATATATTCCATCTGCAGACTTTTTGATAAGGTCTTTGATTATAGGTGCTTTAGCTGCAATTGCTCCCGATCTCAAATAGTCACCGTGAGAGAACCCTCCCGGAAGAATCACTAGATCTGATTTTGGGAGTGTTGTTTCCTTATACCAAACATGTTTTGGATGTTTGCCAGTTATATGTTTTATGGCTAACGAAGTGTCTTTATCGCAATTGGCACCCGGGAATATAATTAATGAAACATCCATATTTATTCTAATTCTATAGTGAAGTCTTCAATTATAGGATTTGTTAACAACTGTTCTGACATTTTTTTTACTTGTTCTTTTGCTTCATCAAAATCTTTTGTATCTAAATTAATTTCAATTAGCTTTCCTTGTCTTACTCCATTAATTTTATCGAATCCCATGTTGTTTAAAGCAACATGTATTGCTTTTCCTTGAGGGTCTAGAACATCCTTTTTTAATGTAATATATACAGTAACTTTGATCATCTTTTAGCCTTTTATCAATACAGGACCGGTATTTTCTGTTTTATTTTTCTTTGATATAATGCCCATCCTACGTGCAACTTCATTGTATGCTTCCAACAGATCGCCGCTATCATTTCTAAATAAATCTTTATCAAGCTTATCATTTGTTGTTGTATCCCATAATCTGCAGGAATCAGGGCTGATCTCGTCTGCTAGGATAATTCTAAACGCATCATTTTCATACAGACGACCAAATTCAATTTTAAAATCTACTAATTTAATATTTATCCCAGAAAAAAGACCAGAAAGAAAATCATTTATTCTTAAAGATAAATTCATTATTTCTTCTATTTCTTGTGGCGAAGCCCATCCAAAGGCCGTTATATGTTCATCAGAAACCATTGGATCCCCAAGTTTATCATTTTTATAATAAAACTCTATAAGAGATCGAGGCAAAGGCTCGCCTTCAATGATACCAAGTCTTTTTGACAATGATCCTGCTACTATATTTCTTACAACCACTTCTATGGGTATAATATCAACTTCTTTTATTAGTTGCTCGCGCATATTTAATTTGCGAATAAAATGTGTTGGAATACCAATTTTTCCTAATTTTAAAAAAATATTTTCTGATATTTTATTATTCAAAACACCCTTTCCATCAAAGATTTGCATTTTCTCATTATTATTTGCGGTTGCATCATCTTTAAAGTGCTGGATTAATGTACCTGGCTCCGGTCCTTCGTATAGAATTTTTGCTTTTCCTTCATAGATTTTTCTTCTATTCATTTTCTTCTTTCAATATTTTTAAGTTTAAATAAAATTATAATAAATAAACCGTCTTTTCTAATAAATTAATTATTCCCGTTAAATACTCTTTCAAATATCGTTTCAACAAAACTTAAATGATAATTAAGTGAGAATAATTTTGTTAATTCTTCTTCTTTAAGGACTTTTTTTATATCAATATCGTTCATGATTAAATCTTTAAAAGTTTTATCGCCATCCCAAGCTTCTGCAGCATTTTTTTGAACTAAAGCATAGCTTTCTTCTCTACTGATACCTTTTTGAGTGAGTTCTAGCAGTATTCTCTGTGAATAAATCAATCCACCAAGACTATTGATATTTGTTAGCATTTTGTCTGGGTAAACAACGAGTTTTTCTATTACATTAGACAAACGATTTATTGCAAAATCTAGTGTTATAGTTGAATCGGGTCCAATAACTCTTTCTACTGAAGAATGGGATATATCCCTTTCGTGCCATAAGGCTATATTTTCTAGTGCGGGATTTACCATACCACGAACAATTCTTGATAGTCCTGTTATATTTTCAGTAAGAACTGGATTTCTTTTGTGAGGCATGGAAGATGATCCTTTTTGCCCTTTAGAAAAAAATTCAGACACTTCACCGACTTCTGTTCTCTGAAGATGTCTAATTTCAGTGGCGAGTCTTTCTAGTGATCCAGCAATAACACCGAGTGTGCTAAAAAACATAGCATGTCTATCGCGGGGTATAACCTGCGTTGAAATAGGTTCGTAATTTAACCCTAACTTCTTTGCTACATATTCTTCGACCCGTGGATCAATATTAGCAAAAGTACCTACTGATCCAGATAATGCACAGGTTGAAATATCTTTTTTAGCAAATATCAAACGTTCTTTGGCTCTTTCAAATTCCGCGTAAGCCTGAGCCATTTTTAATCCGAAGGTAGTTGGTTCGGCATGTATTCCATGACTCCTACCTATTGTAGGTGTTAATTTAAATTCATAAGCCTTGTCTTTAAGGTTTTTTAGCAGCACGTCTAAATCATTTATAAGTAAATCTGCTGCTTTTGATAATTGAACGCTAAGACAAGTATCCAGGATATCAGATGAAGTCATACCTTGGTGAATAAATCTTGCATTTTTACTTCCAACGATTTCGGATAAATGGGTCAGAAAAGCAATGACATCGTGATGCGTTTCACGTTCTATTTCATTTATTCTGTTAACATTAAATACGATATCTTTCGATTTTTCTTTGATTATTTTAGATGTGCCGCTCTCTACTGATCCAATTGACTCCATTGCCTCAAGAGCGAATAGTTCGATATCAAACCATATTTTAAAACGATTTTCATCGCTCCAATTCTTAACCATTTCTTCTCTGGAGTATCTTATGATCATAACTAACCTGTGTAATGTTTATAAAGAGATAAAATATATAATTTTTAATTGTATGATGTGTAATTATTATATAAATATATATAATTAATACATAATAATTTGTAATTATACAGAAGAATTACAATTTAACTCAAATATTTTTTGTTAAGGAATAGAGTAGATGAAATTATCTGGAAGCAATATTATCCTCGCACAAAGACAATTGGTTTGGGATGCTTTAAACGATCCGGATGTATTAAAAGATACTATTCCAGGTGCGCAGTCTGTTACACAAACAAATAAAGATGAATTTGAAGCTGTTGTTGAAGCTAAAGTAGGACCTGTTAAAGCAAAGTTTACAGGTAAAATTAAATTAACAGATATCGATCCTCCTAATGGTTATAAAATATCAGGTCAGGGTCAAGGTGGTGCTGCCGGATTTGCAAAAGGCTCTGCTGAAGTTAATCTGATTGATAATGAGGATCAAACTACCACATTAAATTATACCGTTGACGCACAGATTGGTGGAAAATTAGCTCAAATTGGACAAAGGTTAGTTCAAAGCACTGCAATTAGTTTGTCGGAGCAATTCTTTGACAATCTATCTAAACGTTTTGTTGAAGATACTGTTGGTGAGATTGAAGAGGATAACAAAGTTGCTTTAAAAGATAAAAATTATATTTTAAATCTCTTTAATTCTTCCGGAATTAAAGTTAAGTTTATTTTAGGAATTTTATTATTAAGTTTAGCAATGTCTATATTTATTTATGTAAGGTAATTTGAATGAAATTAGTAAAAATGAATGTTAATGGTTCGGATGTCTCTGCTGAGGTTGAAGAAAATATATTATTAGTAGATTTTTTAAGAGACAATATAAAATTAACAGGAACCCATGTTGGCTGCGATACTAGTCAATGCGGAGCTTGTGTGGTTCATATGGACGGACAATCTGTTAAGAGTTGTTCGATATTAGCGATCCAGGCTGAAGAAAGAAAAATAACAACAATTGAAGGCCTTGCCATTGGGGGTGAGCTGCATCCTGTGCAAAAAGCTTTTCAGAATAATCACGCACTACAATGCGGTTTCTGTACTCCGGGTATGGTAATGAGCACAGTTGATCTGCTTGAAAAAAAACCAAATCCTTCAGACGAAGAGATCAGAGAATGGCTTGAAGGTAACATCTGTCGGTGTACTGGTTACCAAAATATAATAAACGCAGTAAAAGAAGCGATACAATAATCTGTTATTAGCTTTGTAATAATAAAAAGGTAAATATTAGAGATGTATGATTTTAATTACCATAAACCAAAAACTATTGAGCAAGCTGTAGAGCTAATGAATTCTTGTGATGACCCTAAAATAATATCTGGAGGGCACACAATGGTTCCAACTTTAAAGCAACGCTTAGCACAACCGTCTGATATCGTCGATATAAGCAATGTTAGTGGTATATCAAACATATCCCTAGAGGACAATGACTCTAGAATAAACATTGGCTCACTAAGCTCTCATTACGATGTATCAAATTCTGATGTTGTTATTCAAAAAATCCCTTCATTAGCTTACCTGGCAAGTCAGATAGGGGATCCTCAGGTTAGATATCGAGGCACATTAGGAGGCTCTGTTGCTAATGCCGACCCAGCCGCTGATTATCCTGCGGCATTATTAGCTTTAAATGCTACGATCGTAACAAATATGGCAAGATACCAAGCAGAAGATTTTTTTGTTGATATGTTTCAAACGCCTTTGGCAGACAGTGAGATTATTACAAATATTTTATTTGATATACCTGTTACAGGAGCGTACGTAAAATTTAGAAACCCTGCATCTGGGTATGCAATGGTTGGTGTGTTTTTAGCAAAATATAGTAATTCTATTGTTGTCTCAGTCACCGGTGCTGGACCTAAAGCTTTTAGACTGAGCGAAGCCGAAGAATTGCTTACAAAAAGCTTTGATGTTAACTCGTTAAACGAACTTAGGATTGAATCTAATGGGTTAAACAGCGACATT
>JABIEF010000059.1 GCA_018651345.1 Rhodobiaceae bacterium | reverse complement strand
TTCTTTCAACTGTTTTTTCAATTTTATTTATCTGATTATCGTCATTGTCTTCTTCTACCTCATCGTCAAAAGCTTGAGCATTCAATGGTTGAGATAGTTTTGATCCGTCTCTATATAAAGCATTTGCTTTAAGTCCCAATCTCCAAGATTGAAGGTAAGCGCTTTTACAATCTTCTACAGTCGAAGAATTTGGCATATTAATTGTTTTTGATATTGCTCCCGAGATGAAAGGTTGCGCTACAGCTAACATATGTATGTGACTATCAACTGATAAAGATCTTATGCCTGTTCTTCCACACGGACTAGCACAATCAAAAACCTTTAAATCATCATCACTAAGACCCGGTGCACCTTCTAATGTCATTGCACCGCAACAAAATATATTTGCTTCAAGAATTTCTTTGTCGCTAAATCCAATTTTACTTAATAAATTAAAACTGGGATCGTTTAATTCTTGTTGATTTATTTTTAACACATTTAAGCAAAATTCTTCGCCCAGTGTCCATTTATTAAATACGAATTTTATATCAAAGGCCGTTTCTAAAGAATCTTCAATTAGGCTTATTTGTTCTTTTTGAAACCCTTTTTCCATAAGCGATTCGTGATTGATTGTCGGGCTTCCTCTTAGGGTAATGTTGCCGACGGCATAATCAACAATACTTTTTATTGAATTTGAATTATACCCTAATGTTTTCAATGCATTGGGAACCGCTCTATTGATTATTTTAAAATACCCACCGCCAGCTAATTTCTTAAATTTTACAAGTGCAAAATCTGGTTCTATGCCTGTAGTATCACAATCCATAACAAGCCCAATGGTACCGGTGGGAGCTATAACAGTAACTTGAGCATTCCTATACCCATACTTCACCCCTAATTCTAATGCTTCATCCCACGATTTTGTAGCAGCGTTAATTATTTTTGAATCAGGATTATTTTCGTGGTCTAATGGAACGGGGTTTGTTGACAACAATTTATAGCCATCAGCATTTCCATAGGAGGCATTCCTATGATTTTCAATTACTCTTAACATATGCTTACTATTTCTTTTAAAATCTGGGAAGGGCCCTAATTCTTTTGCTATTTCAGCTGATGTTTTATATGATATACCTGTCATTAGAGCTGTAATAGACGCACATATTGCTCTACCTTCTTTAGAATCATAAGGTATTCCACTTGTCATTAAATAACCGCCAATATTTGCATACCCTAACCCAAGTGTTCTGTAATCAAAAGAGCGTTGTGCAATATTTTTAGAAGGAAATTGAGCCATTGTAACTGAAATTTCTAATACCATGGTCCATAGTTTTACGGTATGGATAAATTTTTCAATTTCAAAATCTCCGTTTTCATTTCTAAATTTTATTAAATTTATAGAAGCCAAGTTACATGCTGTATCATCTAAAAACATATATTCTGAACAAGGGTTTGAAGCTCTAATTGCGCCGGCCTCTGGACATGTATGCCAATCATTTATTGTTGTATGATATTGAATTCCTGGATCTGCCGAAGCCCAGGCTGCATATCCAATTTGTTCCCATAGATCTTTTGCTTTTAATGTTTTTGTTGGTTCACCAGTTCTTCGTGATTTTAATTCCCAATCTGAATCTTTCTCTAAGGCTTCAATAAATTCATCTGTAACCCTAACTGTATTATTTGAATTCTGACCTGAAACAGTAAGATAAGCTTCAGAATCCCAATCTGTATTGTAAGTTTCAAATGCAAGAGAGGTATAGCCTTGTTCGGCAAATTGAATAGATCTTTTAATGTAATTCTCTGGAACATGCATTTTTCTTGCAAGAATAATTTCTTTTTTTAATGCTGGATTTTTTAGTGGGTTAAAACAATCTGACCCAGGGCCTTCACAATTTAAACATGCTTTGAGTATTGCATTTAAATGTTCGGCACAAATTTTTGATCCTGTAACAAGTGCTGCTACTTTAGTTTCTTCTTTAACTTTCCAGTCAATAAACTCTTCTATATCTGGGTGATCTATGTCGACAACAACCATTTTTGCTGCTCGCCTAGTTGTTCCGCCTGACTTTATCGCGCCAGCAGATCTATCACCGATTTTTAGGAAGCTCATTAAGCCAGAAGATTTGCCACCTCCGGATAATGATTCGCTATCGCCTCTAATGTTTGAAAAGTTAGATCCTGTTCCAGATCCATATTTAAACAATCTTGCTTCACGTGTCCATAAGTCCATTATTCCGCCCTCGTTAACAAGGTCATCTTCTACGGATTGTATAAAACATGCGTGTGGCTGAGGGTGCTCGTAAGATGTTTTTGATTTTGTTAATTTATGTGTTTTATAATCTACATAATAGTGGCCTTGACTTGGGCCGTCTATACCATATGCCCAATGTAAACCAGTATTAAACCATTGAGGGCTATTTGGAGCACAAATTTGATTCGCTAACATGAATCTTAATTCATCGTAGAATGCTTTTGCATCTTCTTCTGTATCAAAGTAGTTGCCTTTCCATCCCCAGTAAGTCCATGTTCCAGCTAGCCTATTAAAGACTTCCTTAGAGCTAGTTTCTGAGGTAGTAGGATTTTCTGAATCTGCTTCGTTTTCTGTATCTATTTCATGTTTCCATAGCCAGCTGGGAACATCATTTTCTTCTATTTTTTTAAGTTTTTTTGGCACCCCAGCTCTTCTAAAGTATTTTTGAGCAATAATATCAGCAGCAACTTGACTCCAATGTTCAGGTACTTCTAAATCTTTTAATTGAAAAACTATAGATCCGTCAGGGTTCTTAATTTCACTTGAAGTTTTACGAAAAGGAGTGTCCTTGTAAGGCGATTCATTTTTATCGGTGAAACTTCTATTGATTCGCATTTTTTGCTCCTAGTATAATGTATTATATTCAACAATAACTATTGTGGTTATGTTTGAATTTATTGTCTATAGTTAATTTTAATCTTCAATAAGTTATTTTAATAAAATGTATTAAACTTATTTAAACGTCAACAGTTAGTAGCTCGTATAATAGATATGCACAATATTTAGTATATAATGATTAAATTTGTTTAAAGATCTATTAATATAATTTTTTTAATAAATATTTTTTTTGTTTTTTTTAACTATTATTAATTTCTTAAATAAGATAGTTATTATCACTATAAGAATTATTTTTTTCTATTTTTGTGTAGAAGAATTTTACATTTCCTATTATTATATTATTAATTTAAGAAATTGAGTTTTATTATGAGTATCATGAATGAGATTTTTGTTTGGTGGGATGGTCAAACGCTAGGCACGCGACTGCAAACAATATTAAATGGAAAAAAGATAGGTACTGATGATAGTGGTAATTTCTATTATATATCAAAAAAAAATACAAAACGCTGGGTTATTTACAAAGGAAGCAATGATGCTTCAAAAATACCCTCCGAATGGCATTTGTGGCTTCATTATAGTACTGATGATATTCCTGTTTCGGCTTATTCTAAAAGATACACATGGCAGAAAAAACATAAACCAAATATGACTGGAACAAATAAGGCATACTATCCAACTGGTAGCTTAAGAAACAAGAATCCTAATAATGTTAGCAAGAGCTATGAATCATGGAAACCATAATTAATTCATTGGGAGTAAATAAATGAAAATAACCGCTATAGAAACAATTGTTGGAGCAATAGTGATCTTTATTGCTGTAAGTTTTTTCTATTTTGCCTATACAATTCCTGGTGTTAAAAACATAAATGGTTACAGTATATCTGCAACTTTTAACAAAGTATCCGGCTTAGTAAATGGTGCTGAGGTGAGGTTGTCCGGTATTAAGATAGGCACGATATCCTCACAAAATCTTGATTTAGAGACTTATGATGCGGTTGTGTTTATGACAATAAGTGAAGAGATAAAAATACCAGAAGATAGTAGTGCGAAAATTACTTCACAAGGTCTTTTGGGTACAAACTATATTGAGATTGAACCGGGTTGGTCTGATACTATGCTAATGGATGGAGAAGTAATTGAATTAACACAAGGATCTGTAGATATAATGGATTTATTAGGCAAAGCAGTTTTTGGTGGAGCTCAATAATTATTTAAAATGAATAGTGTTGCTAAAGAATATAAAATGTCTAATTTTTTTCAAATATTCATCGTAGGTATTTTTGTTATGAATTACTCTACTGTTTATGCAAATTCTAATATTTCCAAAATTGATGCAATTGAAGGAAATAGTGTATCGATTTCAATTTTAGATAAAATTACCGCAAAGGTTATTAAATTAGACATACCCACAAACTCAGTTTTTTATTATAAAGAGATCGAAATTAAACCAAAGAAATGCTTTATAAAGAATCACTTAAGCAATAATTCAAATTCTTTTTCTAATCTTGAGATTAATAAAAAGACAGAAAATAATAATTATATTTCTTTATTCGATGGTTGGTTTTTTAAATCTAGGCCTAGCCTGAATGATTTTGATCATCCAATTTACGATATTTGGTTAAATTCATGCAAAAGATCACTTGACGTCATATCTGTTGGTAATTTAAAAAAATTGTTATGATTTTTTATCGATATATTTAGCAATTTAATATAATCTTCTTTATCTATCTCTTTTGCGCCAAATTGCGTTAAATGTTTGGTAATGAATTGTGTGTCTATGAATTTAAAGTTATATTTTATTAATATGATACCAAGTGACAAAAGCGCTATTTTACTTGCATTATCAACGAGTGAAAACATACTTTCGCCAAAAAAGGCTTTACCTATCGTTATTCCGTATAAGCCCCCAACAAGATCTTCGTTATACCAACATTCAATACAGTGACAAATATTACTCCTACCTAATTCTGCGTAGCAATTTATTATATCTTTGTTTATCCATGTATTCGTTTTTCTATTGTCTACAGAAGCGCATAAATTAATAACCGCCTTTAACGATGTATTTGTTTTTATTGTAAATTTATTTTTTCTCATTAATGATTTCATTTTTTTAGGAATATGAAATTCTTTTAGATCTATTATACCTCTTTGTTTTGGTTCGATCCAATTTATAGTACTTGATGTGTAAGAATCAGCCATAGGAAATAATCCTATTTTGTAAGCATTTAAGATTATATCTGATGATAGCGGTGTGTTGTGTGTGTGTAGGGGGGTACTAGGCATCTTCTGATAAATATTTTTCTAACCAATGAATATCATAATCACCTTTTATAATATCTTCATTTTGAATTAATTCACGGAATAAAGGTATTGTTGTTTCGATACCTTCTATAACAAATTCATCAAGCGCTCTTTTAAGTCTAGATAAGCACTCTACTCGATTGTCAGCAACAATAATAAGTTTTCCAATAAGGCTATCATAGTAAGGTGGAACGCTATACCCGGTATAAACAGCGCTATCAATACGAATGCCAAGTCCACCGGGAGGATGGTAAAATTCTACTTTACCCGCTGAAGGTATGAAAGTTCTTGGATTTTCTGAGTTTATGCGGCATTCAATAGCGTGTCCTTTATAATTAATATCATCTTGTTTGAACGATAGGTCTTTGCCGCTTGCAATATTAATTTGCTCTTTTACCAAATCTAGTCCTGTTATCATTTCTGTTACAGGATGTTCAACCTGCAACCTTGTATTCATTTCAATGAAATAAAATTCATTATTTTCAAATAAAAATTCAATAGTTCCTGCACCTTCATATCTCAGATCTGATATTGCTTTTGCAGAAATATTCCCTATTTTCTCTCTTTGTGCTTCTGTAATAATAGGCGATGGCGCTTCTTCAAGAATTTTCTGATTTCTTCTTTGGAGAGAGCAGTCTCTTTCCCCTAAGTAAACAGCATTTCCATTTGAATCCCCAAATACTTGTATTTCTATATGCCTAGGTTTTTGTAGATATTTTTCTATGTAAACAGTATCATCCGAGAAGGCGGCTTTTGCCTCAGTTTTTGCCATAACAAAAGCTTCGTTAATTTCACTTTCGTCTTTTGCTATCTTCATGCCCCTTCCGCCGCCGCCAGAAGCAGCTTTTATAAGAATAGGATAGCCTATCTGTTTTGCAATTCTCTTTGCTTCATCTATATTTTTAATATCACCATCAGAACCAGGAACAACTGGTATCCCTAATTTTTTAACAGTTTCTTTTGCAGTTATTTTATCACCCATAAGTGATATGTGTTTTGAGCTCGGGCCAATGAAAGAAATGTCGTGAGCTTCTAATATTTCTGCAAAATGATAATTTTCTGACAGAAAACCATATCC
>JABIEF010000058.1 GCA_018651345.1 Rhodobiaceae bacterium | reverse complement strand
TTCTAACTTCTTAAACAGATGGTGGTAAAAGAAAGCATAAGGACTTTTTGCACTATCTCTAGCGTATTCTCTTGCAACTTTGTCATCGTCAGACACAAAAATCGTTCTTGCAATCCTCCAATCGTTCTTATCAGCGACCTTTCCCACATTTTTCTTACCTTCTGTATAGTTTGGCCAATGAGTTTTTACCCACTTAGGGAGAAGAAAATGAGCTGAAATTGGATGAAAATCTTTTTCACCCATCGCTATTACACCCTTAGAATAAGGTGCTACAACTGTTCCAATAATCTCTGGTCTTGGCTTCTGCAATGGTTTTTGCAAATAACCAACTCCAACTTCTAGATAACTTGTTTCTAGAGTTGATACAGGGAATCTGTTATCAGGAAAATTTATATTATAAGGAGGATCACACTTCCAGATTTCTAAAATAACATCAATTGATTCTTCAAAAATTTTATTTCTATCTTCATTTATAATACCTAAAACTTCTGCATCACATTTTAAAGCACCGGGACTAATTCCAAAAATAAACCTACCGTCGGACAAATGATCAAACATTGCAGCTTGTGATGCAATTAAAACGGGATGCATATGAGATAAATTTGTAGTGCCAGTTCCAAGTTTTATATTATTAGTATCGGATATCAATGAAGATAAAAATATCATACTATTTGTGATATTTTCGGATTTATCCGTTAGATGCTCTCCTATAAAAGCATCGTAATAACCTAATTTATCTGCGAGTATTACTGCTTGTCTATCTTCCTGTAGAGAAACGCTCCAGTTCTTGTTTTCTGGATGCACAGGCATTGTAAAAAAACCAAGTCGCATAATCACTAACTCCATAAGAATTGATATTATCAATATTCGTAATGAATAAAAAATACAATAATAAGTAAGATAATAATAAAAATTCTATTCTAGTTTGTAGATTATTATAATGAATAATATTGACAAACCAACATATTATATTTTTAATTAATATTATATTTTCAATATAATTTTCTGGGAGGTAAAATTGTCAAGAAAAATCATCATAAGTTGCGCGGTTACAGGTGCAGCAGATCACACACATTTAAATCCTGCAATCCCAATAACACCAAAACAAATAGCTAATGAGTGCCTAGAGGCTTATAATGCTGGCGCTGCAATAGTTCATATTCATGTTAGGGATCCGAATACAGGAAAACCTAGTATGGATGAGTCATTGTATATCGAAGTTGTTGATCGTATTAAAGAGAAAAATCAAGATGTTCTTGTAAACTTAACAACCGGGCCAGGAGCAAGAATTGTGCTAGGTAAGGAAGAGCCAACAGATTTTGGAGAAGGAACCACTCTTACAACACCATCTAAAAGAGTTTTACATATAGAAAATATCAAGCCAGATATATGTAGTCTTGATATTGGAAGCTTTAATTTTGGTCCGCATATTTTTGTCAATAGCCCTGAAAATGTAAATAAAATGGCTCAGAAAATATTAGATATTGGTGTAAAGCCAGAGTTGGAAGTGTTTGATCTTGGGGGGCTAAGACAAGCAAAAGAGTTAATTAAAAATGGTTATGTAAAGAAACCATATTTATTTCAAATTTGTCTTGGAATTCCCTGGGCAGCAGAAGCAACTCCAGAAATTATGATGACAATGAGAAATGCACTTCCTTCGGATACAATATGGTCATCATTTGGAATATCAAGAAACCAATTACCCATGGTGGCTCAATCTATATTATTAGGGGGTCATGTAAGAGTTGGACTTGAGGACAATATCTACCTATCAAAAGGAGCTTTGGCTCCAGGAAACGCTTCACTTGTTGAAAGAGCTGTGAATATAATTACAAATATGGGGTACGAAGTAGCTACCTCAAATGACGCTAGAGAGATATTAAAAATTTAAAAAATAAATTAATAAGGAAATAAAATGGGAAAAGATATATATAAAAATATTACAGTTAAACCAATTGCAGGTTCACTAGGCGCTGAAATATTAGATGTTGATTTAAAAAATCTTAACGAAGAGACATTTAATGAAATATATTCTGCATTTGTCGATCACCAAGTTATTTTTTTTAGAGAGCAATCGCTTACATCAGATGAATACCTGGCCTTCGGAAAACGTTGGGGTAAGATTCATCACTACCCTTATATGAAGGGCTTGGATAGTCATCCTGAAATACTCGAAATTTTAAAAACAGAGAATGATACTTACGCTTTTGGCAATGTCTGGCATTCCGATGGAAGTTTTACAGAAATTCCGCCAAAAGCAACAATGCTATATGCCTTAGAATTACCTATAGCAGGCGGAGATACTTTATTTTCAAATATGTATGAAGCTTACAACACTCTTTCCGACGGAATGAAAAAGACATTACTTTCAACGAGAGGTTTAAATGTTGGTGATCAACCTTTAGCAAGCTTTTCTGGTGCGAAAAGTATGAATCAAAAAGATCCCGGAAAAACGCAAGTTAGAACCTACCATCCAGCCATTAGAACTCATCCAGATAGCAAAAAAAAATCGTTATATGTTGGAGGACATACAATAGAACTCGAATCATTTACAAAAGACGAAAGTGTTCCAATATTAAATTATCTAAAAACTCATGCCATAATCCCAGAATTTACTTGTAGATTTAGATGGCGAGAAGGATCAATTGCGATTTGGGACAATAGATGCACTCAACATTATGCGATTGATGATTATGCTGGACATCGAAGAAGGATGCATAGAATTACTATTATGGGCGAAGAATCTCCATATTAATTTTAAAAAGTACAGCCTTAAAAAATAGAAAGAATAGAGTATGAAAAATAATATAATAGCTATGGTTTCTCCTGAACAGTGGGGTATATGCGATCCAAAATCAAGGACAATGCTTGAAGATGCGGGGATAAAATTAATAAGAAATGAAAAGAAAAGATTATTAATTGAACCGGAAATGAAAGAGCTCATAAAAGGTTGTAATATTGCAATTTGCGGAGCAGAGCCCATGTCAGCCGATGTAATGGATCGAGCTCCAGAACTTAAATTTATTGCAAGATGCGCTGTTGGGCTTGATAGTATAGATTTAATGGCAGCAAGGGAGAGGAATATTGGGGTTTCTTATGTTCCTGGAGCTAATGCCGAAGCAGTTGCAGAGTTAACTGTTAGTCATATACTTACATTAATTAGAGGCGTTCAACAAGGCGATCGTCTCATGAGAGAAGGTAAGTGGCTTAGAGTGCTGGGCAGAAGCTTAGAAGAGCTAACAATTGGTATTATTGGTACAGGACGGATTGGAAGAAGGGTTGCAAAATATTTATCAATGTTTGGAGCAAGAATTATTGCAAATGATATAAATCCAGATGAAAGCATTCATGACCATATTAAAATTGAATGGGTTAGCAAAGATAGACTTTTAAAAGAATCTGACATTGTTTCAATACATGTTCCAAAAACACCTGAAACACTTGATCTAATTAGCTATGAAGAGTTAAAAATGATGAAAAATGATGCGTTTTTAATAAATTGCGCAAGAGGCGGCCTTGTTAATGAAGATGCTTTATTAGAGGCGCTACAAAATAATGAGATAGCTGGTGCGGGATTAGACGTATATGGAATTGAGCCTTATGAAGGCGGACCTTTATCAAAGCTTTCAAATGTTATAATGACGTGTCACATGGGTGCAAACACAAAAATCTCAAGGGCACGAATGGAAATACAAGCGGCAGAATGTTTATTAGCTTATTTAAAAGGTGATCATATTCCAAGAATTGTTCCAGATAGTGAATATGATCTCCAAGTTGCTATGAAAAATATGGGCAAATAATAATGAAAAGGATATTGTTTCTTGGGGCAGGCGCTATTGGTTCTTATTTAGGAGGATGGCTTAAACATGCTGGCCACGATGTAACAATTATAGATCCGTGGGCTGACCAGGTTGATAAAGTTAACCAAGATGGCATACAAATATCCGGACCACATGAGAATATTATTTCATTTCCTAGAATGTTACATTTACATGAATCAGAGAAACTATCTCGCGAACAGAAATTTGAAATTGGCTTCATTGCTTTAAAAGCTTACGACACGTCATGGGCCGCAAAATTTATAGACAATTATATACTAGAAGACGGCTTTATTGTGTCAGCTCAAAATTGTTGGCCAGACCCATTAATTGCAGAAGTTGTTGGAGAAAAAAGAACAATTGGACTGGTTATGTCAAATATATCTGCTGAATTGTACAAACCGGGTAAAGTTAGTAGACCAGGGCAGTCAAGAATGAGAGATCAAGGTCATGATGTATTCAGGGCCGGAGAACATAATGGAGAAATAACAAATAGAGCAAAAGAGTTAATAGAAATTTTAGATCCCATAGATTCTGGGCGTGTTACTAATAATCTATGGGGTGAAAGGTGGGCGAAGCTGGGTCAAAATTGCATGGGAAATCCGGTTGTTGCAATGTCAAATATGGGAACAGCAGAATTAGCTTCCGACTATGTTTGCAGATGTTTGCAAATTAACTTAGCTAAGGAAGCATCGATAATAGGTATCAAACTAGGTTATAATATTGATAATTTTGGCGGAACAGAAGTAAGTAAATGGAGTAATGCTGAAGATAAAGATGTATACTCTGAATTAGATGGAATGATAGCAAGAAGAAGCCAGGGACCTAATAGACATCCTTCAATGGCACAGGATGTTATCAAAGGAAGAGTAACAGAAATTAGATTTATGAATGGATACGTACTCCAAAAGGCGATTGAAATTGGCATAGATATACCCGCTACCAAAGCAACAATTAATATGATTTTAAAAATTGATTCAGGTGAAGTTAAACCCTCTAGAGATAATATAGATATCGTTTTAAAGGAAGCAGGCATAACTCCACCAAACACAGTTTAAAGTAAAATATTAAAAAGCAAATTAACAACTTTATTTAAATCTTAATCAATCCTCAATCGGATCTCTTTTAGGTTTTGCGTCAGCCATTGGATCCCCTCGTTCTTTTAGAACTTCTAGGTATTGCTCTGTTGCATGAGCAATACAAGGCCACCCACCGTA
Organism: Rhodobiaceae bacterium; assembly: GCA_018651345.1. Lineage (GTDB taxonomy): Bacteria > Pseudomonadota > Alphaproteobacteria > Rhizobiales > TMED25 > CAJIYR01. Next base: position 11,211 of record JABIEF010000058.1, on the reverse strand, counting down.
CATCCCAACATGCATCATTACTTCACAAATCTCATCGTGTGTTATTCCGATATGATGAGAGCTCCTATAGTGCGTGTGTGTGCCGTGAGGCCTTGCCAATGCTATATTAGCTGCGAGTGTTATTAATTGCCTTTCACGTAATGTTAAATGAGGCCTATCCCAAACATCCCCAAACAAGGCACCTACAGACAATCTATACATATCTTCAGATATTTTACGTTGATTGAGCATCGTATCTTCTCTGCCCATTTCTTTCATTTTTTTTAAACCTTTTTTGTAACTTTCATCTGAAATCATTTTTTTCTCCTAATTTAAAATTAAAATATTATTTTCGAATAGCAAAACATTAAGGTTTTACATTTTTCTTTAATTATTATAAATAGCATAATATAGTTAAAGTATAAAACATTGAAATGACATGTGATGAAAAATATAAACCATAAGAATATAGGTATTGGTGTTGTCGGTTGTGGTAGAATGGGAAGATTGCGGTCTTCTATAGCCACAAGTCACCCGGCTGTTAATTATATTGCAATATCCGACAGAGTAACTGAGAACGCAGAAAATCTAGGCTTAGATATAAAAGCAGATAAAATTTCAACAAATAATATGGATATAGTTGAAAATGATAATGTGCATGCCGTTATCGTATCAACAAGCGAACCAGAGCATTGTGAGCCTGCTGTAAGAGCTTTAGAATTAGGAAAGCCCGTACTGGTAGAAAAACCAATAGCTTTAACTTTAAAAGATGCAGACAGGATGATAAATGCTGCAATAAAGGGTGGTACTACCTTGCATGTTGGTTATACATTAAGATTTAATAGGCATTATTTAATTGGAAAACAGCAAATATTAGAAGATAAAATAGGAAATATTATTTCCTGTACCGGGAGATTTTATAATAGTAAAGCTACCGGTCTTGAAATTATAAAAAGATCAAAAGAAGCCTCTTTTATACAAGATGCATTAACGTATTTGGTAGATTTATTTGGCTGGTATCTAGAAGGAAATTATCCCGTTGAAGTCATAGCAAGGAGCCACGGAACTATATATAGAAAACTTGGCCACGATGCGGATGAAATTACATCAGCAATTATAACTTATTCAGATGGAACTATTGTAAATCTTAGTCTTGGATATTGCTTGCCGTCTAATTATCCTTCCCATGGTAGATTAATAAGAGCTGAATTAATTGGTGAAAAAGGAGTTCTTTTTTTTGATGATGACAGAAAAGAACATATAGGTTTTTCTGAGGATGGAATGCACCACGCTTATGTGGGGCAAGATACAGAAATGGCATTTTTAACAAGTAATGCATCTGGAAACTGGGCATTAGGAAAATATTGGGGGCCATTCGGAGAGGAAACAAGATCTTGGTTAGATTTTCTATCAACCGGTATTGATTGCCCAAACACAACAGCTACCCAGGCTAGAAAAAATCTTGAAGTGACACTTGCTATTGAGGAAGCCGCGAGAACAAAAAAAATAATAAACTTAATTAAATAAATATGGAGTTAGAAATTGAAAAAAATTGACATACACGCACATATACTTCCAAGATCTGTATCAGATGCTTATAATAATAATCAAAAATGGTTTGGAACAAGTATTGAAAGAACAGCAGAAGGTAGGACCCTCCTACTAACTGGAAAAAGAAAAAATGCTATGAGTACTCCTGAGTATTGGCTGGATTATAAAGAGAGAATCCCTCTAATGGATGATGCAGAAATTGATGTCCAGGTACTTTCCCTTAACCCTCAATTATTTAGAGACTGCGAGCCTCTTGACGTTGCCATAAAAGCTACCCAATCTGTAAACGATGAAATAGCCGATGCAATTGCAAAGAGACCGGACCGTTTCAAAGGCCTCGCCACTCTTCCTTTACAGGATGCAGAAGCCTCTATTAATGAACTTGAAAGGTCCGTGAAAGAATTAAAATTATCAGGATTTATTGTCGGGTCACACGTTGACGGACAAAACTGGAACACTCCCTATCTTTTTTCTATTTTACAAAAAGCAGAAGAACTTGGAGCTTTTATACTTTTACATCCATTTTCAACTCGTGCAAATAATATAATGCCAGACTTCCATCTTACAAATCTTATTGCCAACCCTATGGAAACAACTGTTGCCGCGGCATCTCTAATATTCTCAGGTGTAATGGAAAAATTACCTAAACTTAAAATTTGTTTAAGCCATGCAGGCGGATATCTTCCATTTGCTATTGGAAGATTTGATCATGGATATAACGAAAGATCTGAAGCTAAGGAAAACCTAAAAAGACCTCCTTCTGACTATTTAAAATCTTTCTATTATGATACCATAACACATTCAGATTCTGGTCTAAAACAAGTTATTGATATTGTTGGCATAGAAAGATTGCTACTTGGCACAGATTTTCCAGCTGATATGGCAGTAAAAAATCCAATAAAATGGCTAAATTCTATAGATGGACTAAACCAAGAGCAGATTGATATGATTGCCGGCAATACAGCATCTAAAATATTAATCAATTAAAGTTTTGTATTCGTTGAATTGAATTTAATATATTAATTGAATCTTCAAGTGTGCATTTATCATGTTTATTAGATTTTAAAACGCAGTCCAAAAAATACTTCATTTGATCGATATAGAGATTCCTATACTCGTGTATATGAACCGAAGGGCCGTCTAGTTTACTATTTTCTGCACCTAAACATGTTGGGATAGTTTTTTGAATGGAACCAGTAAATGATGATTTTTTCCCTGAACAATTAACATATTGATTAAAAGAAGAAGATATAAGATCAGCCTCTATCGTAACATCAACTAATTTCTCGGTTTTAACCCTTATTAAAACATAATCTTCTGCATCAGCATTTACAGTTTTTCCATTAATTATTCTAGCTGGGTAATGGATTTGTTTTTTTACCTCATAGATATCAATGATGTTTCCAAAATACCAGATCATCAAATCTAACATATGAACTAGCATCTCATTAATAGCTCCGCCTTGTTGATCTTTTTTATGTTGCCACGCAGCATGGGAACCAGGTCCACCTATCCTAAAATAGGCTTTGTCTATCGATTCAGAAATATTATTTTCAGATGATTCAACTTTATCAATAAATTTTTTACCAAGCGTAAATGCTGAAGCAAACCTATATATATAACCAACCATTCCAACTAAATTATTTTTTTCTATCTTTGCATTTATTGAATCTAGCTTAGATTGAGATGTTGATAATGGCTTTTCGCAAATAAAATGTTTTTTATTTTCAACTAATCTAGTAATTATTTCATCATGCGTATTAACTGGAGTACAAACAGAAACTATCTTTATCTCAGGATCATTTATAATTTCATCTAAAGACATAACCCGTGTTGAAAATTTTTCTGATAAAGCCAGCGCACTATCATTCACAATATCAGATACAGTCAGCTCAACATTTCCATAAGCCTGGTATCCAGAGATATGTTTTGGTGCCTGTCTACCGCAACCAATAATTCCAACTTTTATTGTCATTTCTAATTTTTTTCTAAAAAAGGATTATAATTATCAATATTTTCAATATATATATGTTATATAAATAATAACTATATAATAAATATAATACATTAATTATACAGTTAACTGCATATTTCTAAAAAGAAAAGAAAATGAAATATAAAAAAATATCATTTGTAGCGGGCGCAACAAAGCAAGCTCTTAAAGCAAAAAAAGAGCTTGAGAGTATTTATGGGTCACAATTGCCGGAAGATGCAGATATTATAATTGCACTTGGTGGAGATGGCTTAATGCTTCAAACGCTTCATCAATACATTAATTCTAATAAACCAATTTATGGAATGAACCTAGGATCAATTGGATTCTTAATGAATGAATTTGATAAAAAGAATCTAAACGAGAGGATATCAAAAGCTGAAATAGTAAAGGTTAACCTCTTAAAAATGACCGTTACCGATAGCAAAAACAATATCTATGACGAATTAGCGATTAACGAAGTGTCGCTTTTTAGAACATCATATCAGGCAGCAAAATTAAAAATTTCTGTTGACGGAAAATTGAGATTAAAAGAACTAATTTGTGATGGCATTATGGTCGCCACTCCAGCTGGAAGCACTGCTTATAACCTGTCAGCCAATGGACCAATATTGCCGATAAATGCAAAATTATTATCATTAATGCCAATAAATGCCTTTAGGCCAAGAAGGTGGAAAGGTGCATTATTGAATATAAACTCTGAAATTGATATTGAGGTGATAGACCACAAACACAGGCATGTAAGCGCTACTGCTGACAGCAGAGAAATCAAGCAAGCTAAAAGAATAAAGATTACAATTGAAAAAGACAAAGAGATAAGGTTGATGTTTGATCCTGATTATAGTTTAGACGAGCGAATAATAAGAGAACAATTCCTAACTTAAATTATCAATGTCTGGAGGACGGCATTCTTTTTTAAGATCATTTACAGCCAATTCAAACGGCAACTCTTTCTGTTCATTGTCACCTAACCTACGAATTGTAACCGTATTATTATTAACTTCATTATCACCAATGATAAACATAATTGGTACTTTTGCATGGCTATGTTCACGTATTTTATAATTTATCTTTTCATTTCTGTTATCAAAAGTTACTCTTATACCATTGTTATCACAGTATTTTTTAACATTTTCTGCGTAATCATCTGCATTGGAACTTATTGTAGCAATAACAAGCTGCAAAGGAGCTAACCATAAAGGAAGTTTTCCTGAATAATGCTCTATTAGAATTCCCGTAAACCTTTCCAAGGAACCAAAGATCGCTCTATGCAACATTACAGGAACGTGTTTTTCACCGTCTTTGCCAATGTAAAAAGAACCTAATCTACCAGGTAAATTTAAATCAACCTGCAGGGTTCCGCACTGCCAATCTCTTCCTATTGCATCTCTAAGAACATATTCAAGTTTCGGTCCGTAGAAAGCGCCCTCTCCTGGATTAAGCTCAAATTCTTGGTTCGTAGATATAACTGCATTTTTAAGCGCTTCCTCAGCCTTATCCCATACTGCGTCTTCGCCAACCCTCTTTTCCGGCCTGTCTGAGAATTTAACAACTATATTACTAAAACCAAAGTCTTTATAGATTGATAAAATAAGTTCATGAATTTTAACACATTCTTCGGTTATCTGGTCTTCTGTTATAAATACATGTCCGTCATCTTGAGTAAAATGCCTAACTCTCATTAATCCATGGAGAGCTCCTGATGGTTCATAACGATGTACTTTGCCAAATTCACCATATTTAATAGGCAACTCCTTGTAACTTTTAAGGCCATTTTTGAATATTTGAACATGACCTGGACAATTCATTGGCTTCAAAGCGTAAACCTTTGAATCCGGTGTCTGGCTAGTGAACATATTTTCACCAAATTTTTCCCAATGTCCAGAAGTCTCCCATAACGATCTGTCTAACATATCAGGTGTATTAACCTCCATATATCCCGCACGTTCACTCCTTCTTCTCATATATCCAACCAATTCTGAAAATAATGCCCAACCTTTTTTATGCCAAAAAACAGACCCTGGCCCCTCTTCTTGAAAATGGAACAAATCCATTTCTCTGCCTAATTTCCGATGGTCACGCTTCTCTGCTTCTTCCAGCATATTAAGGTAATTTTTTAAATCTTTTTCGGTAGAAAAAGCTGTCCCATATATTCTCTGCAACATCACGTTATTTGAATCACCTCTCCAATAGGCACCTGCGATTTTCATTAATTTAAATGCTTTACCTACGGACCCCGTTGATGTCATATGAGGCCCTCTACACAAATCTAACCATTCTCCCTGAGAATAAAGTTTAATTTTTTCACCCTTTGGAATTGCTTCCAAGAGTTCTAATTTATACATCTCATTTTTTTTATTGAATATATCATAGGCCTCTTCATATGAGACTTCCCGTTTTTCAAAAGACATATTCCTTGAAATGATTTCATGCATCTTTTTCTCTATTCGATCAAAATCATCTAATTTAAAAGATTCTTCTCTTGCAAAATCATAATAAAATCCATTTTCAATTACAGGCCCTATTGTTACTTGGGTGTCGGGGTATAATTCTTGAACAGCTTCTGCTAAAATATGAGCGCAGTCATGTCTAATCAATTCCAAAGCATCCGGATGGTCTCTTGTGATTATTTCCACTTTAGCTTTGTCTTCAATTATATCGCTAAGGTCATGCAGATTACCATTAATCTTTATGGCGACAGCCTTTTTTGCCAAAGAATTTGATATATCTTTAGCAAACGAAAGTCCGTCTATTAATTTAGGATATTGTTTTTTATTGCCATCAGGCAGTACATAATTATACATATTTAGCTCCACTCAGTCACTGTTCACAATACAGGTGAGTATTTATTATCATTATTTTATTAACATTAATATTTAACTTTTAAATTAAATCAATTATTATTTTTAATCTTTTATTTTTTTCCAATTGCAATATATCCAAGGCTTATACCATACAGCATTTTTTTCAAATTCTGATGGAACAGGATCGTAGCCAGAACATCCCCATGGGCCACATCTAATCAGCCTTGAGAGCGACACCCATGAACCTGCCCACAAGCCATGTACCTTAAGGGCGTCTATGGTATAATGAGAACATGTTGGCAAGTATCTGCAATGATGACCTAAGAAAAATGAAAAGGTAAATTGATAAAATCTAATTAAAAATATAAATGGAGATATAAATATTTTTCTAATCATTGCTATTCCACACGCATTTATAATTAACTTTTAGTAGATTATTTTATTTTTTCAATTGCATCGTTAACCGCATCAAACGTTAGTAGCGTGGAGGCGTGTCTTGATTTAAAATCTTTAACAGGCTCAAGAATACCTAATTCGGACCATTTTCCAACAGGAGAAGGTCCGTTATCTTTTAACATTTTTCTCATTATTATTGCTAATTCTTTTAACTCCTTAAAAGATGAACCAATAATATTTTTTGCCATAATAGAAGATGAAGCCTGACCAAGAGCACAAGCCTTAACATCATGAGAAAAATCAATAACCTTATCGTCCTCAGCCTTTATAAATACAGTAACTTTTGATCCACATAACCTACTGACTGCAGTCGCACTGGAATCCGCATCCTGAAGTCTCCCTATCAATGGAATATCCGCAGCTAATTCAATAATCTTATTACTATAGATGTCGTCTAACATTTTAGAACTCATGTATTTTTATTTATAATAAATAAAGTAAAATTATCATTTATACTTGTACTAAAACAAATATATACATATATCGTATACTATATCTAAATATTTGTTATTATAAATAAATATTTAGTTTACTTAATTATCATATATATACGTTATTATTATTTATCAATATCAATAGATTATAAAAATATTAAATTAGAAAAATTAGCAATTTATACATACAATAAGGCCTCCTAAATATGAATAAAATATCAAAAATAGAAAATATGAACAAAATATCAAAAATAGAAAATTTAGAGACAAGACCCTCAAAAGAAGAAGCTGAAGAAGCTGTTAGAACAATATTATCTTGGATAGGTGAGAATCCTAACAGAGAAGGTCTTCTTGAAACTCCTAAAAGATTTATAAAAGCTTATGGAGAGTTTTTCAAAGGTTACAATGAAAATGGTGAGGATATTTTGTCAAAAACATTTTCTGATGTAGGTGGCTATGACGACATTGTATTGCTAAAAAATATTTCATTCAATTCTTTTTGTGAACACCACATCTGCCCTTTTGTAGGAAAAGCTCATATAGCCTACCTTCCATCAGAAAAAATTGTTGGCATTTCTAAGTTAGCAAGGCTTATTGATATCTATGGCCACCGATTACAAACCCAAGAAACGATGACTGCTCAAATCGCAAACGCTATGCAAAAATCTCTTAAACCCAAAGGAATTGCAATAGTAATAGATGCAGAGCATACGTGTATGTCGTTAAGGGGGGTAAAAAAAGAAGGTGTATCAACAATTACTACAAGATTCTTAGGAGAATTCGAAACCAACGAGAATTTAAGGGACCGTTTTTTAAGGTTAATCGAAAAAGGATAACTTTATGAGTTCAAAAGATACTATAAAATATGCAGAAAGAAAAAGTATCTTCCAGGTTGAAGAGCAATTAGAGTTGGCTCCAAAGTTTAACGAAGATGGCTTATTACCTGTTGTCACGACTTGTTCAAAAACTAGTGAAGTTTTGATGGTTGGATACATGAACGAAGAAGCTTTATCGCTAAGCATACTATCCGGAGAAGCTCATTATTGGAGTCGTTCAAGGAGAAGTATTTGGCACAAAGGTGCAACATCAGGTCTAACGCAACGTATTATTCAAATAAGAATTGACGACGACCAAGATTCACTATGGTTGTCTGTTGATGTACAGGGTTCTGGTGCTAGTTGTCATGTGGGTTACAGGTCATGTTTCTACAGATCAATAGATTTAAAAAACGGCGAAGTGTCGCTTAAATTCGAAGAAAAAGAAAAAGTATTTGATCCGGAAATTGTCTATAAGGGAAAAGAAAATCCAACAAAATTATAATTATCTATATTAGTTTAAATCGTAATCTAATATAGCCATTTGAAATGAATAAGACAACTCACCCTCCTCGTCGTCTCGGTAAACAAGCCCTATAAACTCATCCTCAATATACACTTCCAATGAATCGTCTTTCTTAGGTAATGATTTTAATTTTATAGTATCTAATTTGAAAGTTTTTCTTAAAAAACTTTCAACTTTAATGCATTCATCTTTTTTCATTTTAACCTCATATAAAATATTCTTTTAGCTTGGCGTCTTGCCTGAAGGAAATTGATGATCCATAAGCGTAGAGGGATTTTCATCGCCAACTTCACCTACAACTTTAGCTGGTACGCCTGCTACTGTAGTATTTTCTGGAACAGAATTTAAAACGACACTTCCTGATGCAACTCTTGATCTTTTACCAATTGTTATGTTTCCTAGAATCTTTGCGCCCGCTCCAATAAGCACACCACTTTTAACTTTCGGATGCCTATCGCCACCTTTTTTACCAGTCCCACCCAATGTAACATCATGCAGCATTGAAACGTCATCGTCTATAATAGCAGTTTCACCTATAACGATACCAGTAGCATGGTCTATGAAAATTCCTCTACCAAATACAGCTGCAGGATGAATATCTACCGAGAATAGCTTTGAGCTCATACTTTGGAAGTGATATGCTATATCTTTACGGTTATTCTTCCATAACCAGTGAGCTGCTCTGTGAATTTGTATTGCGTGAAAGCCTTTAAAATATAAAACAGGTTCCATATATCTATTGCAAGCCGGATCTCTATCATACACAGCAGATATATCGGCTCTTATTATTTGAGAAATAATAGGATCGCTACTGTAAAATTCATCAAACACCTCCTTGATAGTTGTTATGTCAATATAATAACTTTCAAGGGTCTGGGCTAATTTTAATGAAATACATTTTTCTAATGAATCTTGTCCAAGAATTAAGGAATTCATATAATTACCAACAGCAGGATCGTTTTGTATGGCAAGCTCAGCTTCTTTAATAATTGCATTCCATACAGGATCACAATCTGATAATTTATCGTCTTCTCCATCGATCTTATATTTAACTGACATTACTATTAATCCTATGTCGAAGTATTTGCTCAGTGTAATTTATATTATTGATATTATTTTTTAATTAATAAAAAAATAATATCAAATAAAATGAACAAGACTTGCGTTGCTTCTTTATTTTTTTAAACTTTACCCAGAATATACTAATTGATCATTAAATTAAAATAATAATTTTAAAAAATAATTGTTAAATAAGCGTATCAAGGCAATTATATGTATAAATTAACTTTATAATATAATATAAATATATACATAAGTATAAATATAACATTTCTATATATCGGAGCATTAAATGTCTGAAACGATTATCCCACATTTTGCAAATAATGTTGGAGCAAAAATAATAGAACTAGGGGTAAAAAAGTTTAAATGTATTGGGGCCACTCAACCACATGACCATCCTCATATATACCTGGATCTAGGGAAAGAAAATAAGGTTGTATGCCCTTATTGTTCAACATTATATAAATTTAAGAAAAGCCTAGGGCTTAAAGAAACAAATCCTCCAAATTGTAAAGTTGGAGATTAAGAATTTAAGTAAATATTATGTATAGTATTATTGGAGCAGGGATTGCTGGTCTTAGTTGCAGTATTTCACTGACAGAAAAAAATATTGCCCATGAGATTTTTGATAAATATTCAAAAAATTCACCAAAGGCTTACGGAATTCAAATCTCACCAAATGCCTCAAACATTCTAAGAAAATTAGGGGTCTTAGAAAAAATAATTCCTCTAATGCATAGAATCGAAACAATAAAATTGATCTCAGCCAAAGATGAAAAATTATTGACATCCCTGCCGATTGGAAAGTTTTCAAGAGAGCGGTATCATTCTGATTACTACACGGCAGATAGAAATATATTGCACGAATCTCTTAGAAATTTAGCCGAAGAAAATAAGACACCGATTAAGTATAATTCTGAGATAACGTCAACTTGTGTTACGGAAGAAAATGTAAGCATCTCTATTAATAAAAATACCACCCACCTTACAAATACAATTATTCTATCCAGCGGAATAAATTCGCAAAGCCTATACCCTGATACCAAAAAAATTCTCAGAAAAAAATCCAAATTTAGAGCTTTTAGAGCAACATTAAATAAGAACAAGATCGCATTAAAATTAGAAAGAGATACAGTTAATGTTTGGCTTGGTAATTCGATGCACTTAGTCGCCTATCCTATTGGCGCAGATGTTTTCAATTTTGTATTAATAGCCAAAGAGAAATATTATAATAAGATTGATAAATCAATAGATGGAGAAAATCTTCCTGGAACTATTTCCAAAAAAATTAACGAGCTAATCTCATCCATTCAATGGGAATCTTGGTCTTTAGACGAGAATTGCATGATTCGAAAAAATAACTTTAACTTACCTATTTTTTCAATTGGAGATTCTGCCCATCCTATGCCACCTCATTTGGCACAAGGCGCTGGAATGGCTTTAGAAGACGGGTATGCGCTAGCACAAATACTTGCATCAAACAATACTTCAGAAGACATGCATAGGGAGTTCTATAAAAAAAGATTTTCTAGAGTAAATAAAGTAATTAGAAATGCAAACATGAACGGTGAAATCTTTCACCTTAATGGCG